>JANNKZ010000187.1:0-6171 GCA_031396515.1 Gammaproteobacteria bacterium | reverse complement strand
GGACTATGCCGGGAGCTACTCCGATCCGTGGTACGGACCGATTGCGATCCGGGAAAAAGACGGCGCGCTCACGATCGATTTCCTGCAGACGCCCGGCATGACCGGCCCGCTCGAGCACTGGGCCTATGACACGTTCGTCGCGCGTTGGCCGGATCCGACGATGGAGCCCGCCTTTGTGACGTTCGCGCTCGACGCAGCGGGCAAGCCCGAGAAGATTTCGATGAAGGCGTTCTCGCCCATCGCCGACTTCAGCTTTGACTACCACGACCTCGCATTCACGCGGGTGCCGTCAGCGGAGCCCTGAGACCGTCGCCTTGCCGTCCGGCAGCGCGACTCGGTCGCCCTCGCCCGCGCCGATCAGGAGTCTTGCGATCGGCGCCACGTAGGAGATCTTCCCGCGCGCGGGATCCGCTTCGTCCTCGCCGACGATCTGGTATTCCACCCGGCTGCCGTCAGTTTTCTCCAGGCTGACCGTCGAACCGAAGCGCACGACATCGACGGTGGCCGCCGTCACGACTTCCGCCGTGCGCAGGCGCTCGATCCAGTAACGCAGGTCGCGCTGGATCCGCGCGATCAATGTGCGATCGTCTGCCGCGCGCGCCGCCGACAACTCGGCCTGCAGGCGCTCGACCCGCGCGTCAATTTGGCGCCGGCCCGCGGGCGTGACGAGGTTACGGTGCGGGCTGACCTGGAGTTCCGGCAGCTCCTGCCCGTCCTCGCCATCCGATTCCTTGACGAATGCGCGGCTCATCCTGGTTCGGCCGTCTCCTGTGCCAGCCCGTGAACGATACGCGAATCAGCCAGAAGAGCGTCAATCCCACCACCAGAACGACCGGCACGGCCCGGAACGCGATCGGCTTGAGCGGCTCCGGGAACACGTCTGGTTGACCGAGGAACAGCGAGCCGGCGGCGATGAAGAACGCAAAGCCCATGCGCCACAGGTGCCTTGCGAGGCGCTTCGCCCCTGCGATCCCGCGGCGGACAATCAACCGGAGGTCGAAGGCCGCGTGAGTCGCCAGGATGGCCCCTACGCTGAAATAGAAAGGCGCGGGGTAGTCCCGCGGCCGGCCCTCGGTATTGGCGGCCACGCCGACGCCCCAGGCGACCGCGATCACGGCAAGCGCGAAGGCCGCCAGCATCGCGCCTTTCTCGAACCTGCCGGCCTTGCCTTCCGGACGTATCACGGTCATCCACGCGGTCGCGACGAGATAGAAGGTCAGTGCACCCATGAGCGCCGTGCCGACGTCAGACTTGATCGCGGCGAGCGAGGCGCCGATAGCGGACATCACGAGCATGGCGATGAAGAACAGGTTGCCGGAACGGCGATGGGGACGCGAGCCCTTGCTGAAGGACATCGCTCCCGCGCCTCCCAGGAGTGCGAGTGACCCCGCGGCGACATGAAGGCCAGTCAGGAATGGAATTGTCCACATGCGGGCGCACTCTCCGGTCGGCCAGTTGTCACAGGCTTCACTGTGCGCACACGAAGCATTGCCGAAAATCCCCGTGCGACGGGTGACGATTCGCCGTGGCCGAGCGGCCGCCGGCATGGATGGACGGTTCTCGCGGCGGGCGCTTTACGCCTGATTGCGCTGCTGGCGTCAAGCGTTGCGGCGGCTGTACCTTCGCAGGCGGCCGACTGGCAAGTCATCACCGAGCGCGACGGTATCGTCGTCAGCCGCCGGCCAGTGCAGGGCCGTGGATTCCCGCAGCTGCGCGCGGTCGGCGAGGTGGCTGGCACGCCCTACGAGATCCTCGCCGTGCTGCTCGACGTCGCCGCGCATCCCAAGTGGCTGCCCGACTGCATCGAATCGCGCACGGTTCGCCGGCTCGATACCTGGCGCTACATCATCTACACGCGCACCGACGCTCCGTGGCCGGTGTCGGACCGCGAGGCCGTCATCGAGAACGAAGTAATCTTCCTGGACCCGCCGCGCAAAGTGAAAGTGACCTTCGATGCACTACCGGCATCCGACGTCGCACATGCGAGGGGCACGGTCCGCATGAAGTCGGTGAACGGCTACTACTCGATCGAGGCGATCGACGACCGTCGCTCGCTCGTCCAGTACGAGCTCGATGCCGATCCCGCCGGCGTCCTGCCCGCCTGGCTGGTCAACTATCAGAGCACGCGCAATCCGCTGGAGACGCTCGCCGGGCTACGCACCCGGCTCCAGGCCACGCGCGGCCAGTATCGCGCGCAGATCGCGAAGTTTCCGCGCTAGGAGCCGCGAGACGGTGCCTGTCGAGAGAGCTTGCGTTCGCGCATCCAGAGATAAATCAGCAGACCCACGGTCGGCATCACGGGATACGTCGGAAGGATGTACCAGTAACGCAAGCCGTGCTTCCGGGCATCCTGATGAATGAAGATCGTCAGGATGCCGAGCACCCATGCGAAATCATAGAGCGTCGTCTGCATGATCGGATGCGTCAGGTACGCGACGAATCCATCCGAGTTCCACGACGACCAACGGCCCCAGTTCAGGACGGCCAGCGAAGCGACGAACAGTGCCAGCAACCACGGCATGTCAGGGCTCCGTCGCCGACGCCACGTTGATGATGACTTTGCCGCGTGCGCGCCCCTCTTCCAGGTAGCGGATCGCCTCGGGAACTTCGGCCAGGGCGTATGACCGGTCGATGACCGGCTTGAGCTGGCCCGTTTCGACCAGACCCGCCAGGTACGCCAGGTCGTCGCGGTTCACTTCGGCGAACAGCATCGACATGTCCTGGTCTACGAACGGCGACATGAAGAGCGCCTTGAGCGGGCGCGCGAGCGGCCCGATCCAGTTGCCGGCGTCGGGACCTCCGCCTCCGACGAGCACCAGGATTCCCTGAGGCTTCAGCACGCGCCGCATGTCCGACAGCGGGTGGATGCCGACGTTGTCCACGATCAGGTCGTAACGCGCTTTCCCTTGCGTAAAGTCCTGCTGCTTGTAGTCGATGACATGGTCGGCGCCGAGCCCGCGGACCAGTTCGATATTCCTCGTACTGCATACCCCCGTGACTTCCGCACCGAGCACATGTGCGATCTGGACCGCGAAGGTGCCGACGCCGCCGGAGGCGCCATTGATCAGGACTTTCTGGCCCGCGGCCAATTTGCCCTTGTCGCGCAGCGACTGGAGTGCGGTGACCGCGGCGATCGGAATGGCAGCAGCCTGCTCAAAGCTGAGGGCGGCGGGCTTCAGCGCGATTCGCCTTTCGTAGGCCAGTACAAACTCGCCGAAAGAACCGTTGGCGACGCCGAATACTGCATCGCCCGCCTTGAACTGGGTAACCTTTGCTCCCACTGCCGCGACGACACCCGCGAAGTCCGTGCCAATACGCGTGTTATGCGGCCTGCGCACTCCGCCGTCGAGGCGCATCAGATACGGCGTGCCGCGCAGGTAATGCCAATCCAGCGGATTGGCCGAAGCCGCACGTACCTGGATCAGGACCTGGGTGTCGAGCGGCAGCAGCTTGTCGATCGACTCGAGCCGCATGACTTCCGGCCCGCCGTAAGCGCGATACACGATGGCCTGCATCGTTTCGCCGCTTGCGCGATTGGCCAACGGCTCTGGTTCATCGAACCACAGGATCGCAAAACCAACGACCGGTAACAGCAGTACGACCAGTGCGGTGATCCGCTTCCAGCCCCAACGGCGGGACTTCTTCCCGGACTTCATGATTGCTCTCCATTAGTGCTTCGGATCGAAGCCGCGGCCAGGCGGCACAGGTGGGTATGCGCGTACTCGTGGACCAGGGCGTGCCAATAGAGCGCGCGCGGCACGTCGCGGTCAATCTCCGGCCGCGCCAGCGATTGGGGCACGGACCAAGCCAGAAAACGGCCGTCACCGGTAATGTCGGCCAGGTGCATCAGCAGCGACTCGTCGAGCGCGAACGAATTGACCGCCTGCTCGTAGATATCTTCGGTCGTCAGCAGTGCAAACGGGATGTTCATCAGATAGAGCGCGGTGCCGAGATCGAGATTGATCAGGCGGACGCATTCGTCGTCGGGCGCGATCACGGGTACGTCCAGCATCGAGAAGTCGGGCTCGGCAGGCCGTTCGAACCGGGTACGGCCCGCGGCGCGCAAGCCCTCTCCGGCCTCAATTACCGCGCGATACATATGGATGTCATGCCGGATCACCGCATGCCCGAGCAGTCCCTCAAACCGTGTCGGCGCGAGTTCGGGTTCCGTCATTCCGGCGAATCCGGCATTCCGTGCGACGAACCGGATCAACGCGGTCTCGACGATGAAATGCCGAAGCAGCAGTTCGCCGCCTTCACGGGAAACGCAGTGGCGCAGGAACGCGATGCTGAGCCAGTCGAGACCGGTGTGCCACGAAAACTGAAAGGGCAGCAGGCGCTTCACGGTCACGATCAAGAACACCAGCACAGACGAGACCGCGCGCACCAACGGCCGCAGGTAGCGGCGGGTCCAGCGCTGGAGATCGCGGTGCAGCAGTTCAGCCGTGCGTTCCGCGAGCGGCAGCGCCGCGTCCGCGCGCAGCGCCTTGAAGTGCAGCGGCAGCACGCCTGCATCCATCAGAAATGGTCCAGTTCTTCGAGTTGCAGCACGTACAGGCGCGCCACCACCTTGGCTGTCTTGACGACCTGCTGCGCCACTTCGTCAGTCACAAGTCCCGAACCCAGGACGTCGCGCAGCCGGTCGAAATGATTGTCGTCGTTCAGGCCGTGATAGCTCAGGAAGCTGACCTGTTCCGCCGCAAGACCGAGCTGCGACTGGAGTGCCTCTGCCCACTGAGCGGCCTTCCGCCTGCCCAGGCCCTCGATGACGAACATGGCGCCCAGCAGGTCGAGCGGGTCGGGTTGGCTCGCACGATGGAACATGAACGCCGAGAGGGCCTCCGAGCCAATGTTCTTCGGGGTGCCGGCGATCTCTTCAAGCCTGCCGCCGACCGCGCAATAGTCGCGTTCGAGCATCTGGTAGTCGCGGTGCTCGTCGCCGGCGTGGGAGATGAACATCGATCGCAACGGAAACAGGTCGATCGAGATGTTCGATGCGGCGCGGGCGATCCAGCGCGCACCCTCCATGACCTGCTGGCGCATGTTGCGGAGCAGCATCCTGTAGTCCTCGAGGGTTGCCCGGCCCGCTTCGATACGCCGGACGATCGGCGTCTCTCGCAGCATGCGCTCGAAATCGGCCCAGACGAGTCCGAGATCGACGATCAACCGGCGGAGCACCGGATCCGTCCCGGCGACAGGTACGCCGTCCAGCGGCGACGCGGTCGCGGGACGCTTCTCGATCGCCGGTTTTACAACCGAACCGACAGTCGGGGTCACACAGGTCAGCCATGCAAAGGAAACTGTGAAGCGGCCGGATTCCGGCACCATGAGCAGGATTTCATCGCCCGGCCGGAAGCGCCCGCCATTCAGGGCTTCCTCCAGCATGATGAAGATGCTGGCTGCGCCGGTATTGCCCTTCGTGTAGAGATTGGTGAACCACCGCGACTCGGGAATGCCGAGACCGGCAGCTTCGAGGAACCGGACGATCTCCGCCTTGAAGAAATGCGAACTGTAATGGCAGAGGAAGTGATCGATCTTTTCAGGTGCGATGCGGCCGCGCTGGATGAGCCGGAGATACTCCTCGACGCCCAGCTTCACGATCTGCGGCAGCAGCCCGGTGTCCTGCCGGATGCGCATCATCTCCGCCCGATCGGCATCGGCGATCGTGGGCTGGTCGAGCCAGGTGTTTCCGGCGCGCGGCGCTTCCTTGCGGGCGAGCCCCGTGTACATGCAGGTCTAGTATTCATTGGCGAAGGACTTGAGCTCGATCCAGTCGATGCGCAATGACGGCCGCAAGGCATGCGGCTCCGTTTCGAGCACGACGCTGCCGGCGCCGTCGGACAGCATCCATCGCAGGAAATCGGCATCGAAGTCGCGATAAGAACCGCGCATGCCGTCGAGATGCGCATCCTCGAGCGGTGACTCGCCCTCGCGCCGGAACCGCGATCCCTTGAGGCTGCGGCTCACGAGCTCGGAGCCGACGACGACGGCATTCTTCCGCTGCCGCGCCGCGACCGCGCGCCAGGCGCCGGCAAGCGCCGCCATCGAGGCGCAGCAGACACCACCCGCGCTCAGGATCTCCATCGGGCGTCCGCCGAGGCGACCGTGAACCATGGAGGCAAAGCCCGGGATCGGCACGTCGCCCTGCGTCGTGCCGGCTGCGAGCATCTC
>JANNKZ010000173.1:0-1659 GCA_031396515.1 Gammaproteobacteria bacterium | reverse complement strand
GTGGACCACGTTGACCGGGACAGCAACGTAGACACGACTGAATTCAGCGAAACCCGGGCATTCCTGAGATTCGCCTGGAGCAATGCCGGCAATCGGGCGGACGAGAGGTGAAAGGCGGTGGCGTGCAGAACGCGCTGTCATTCGACGTCGAGGACTACTTCCAGGTCGCGGCGCTGGCGTCGGCCGTCGACCGCGGCAGCTGGGACACGCGGCCGACGCGCGTCGCCGGAAACACCTCACGGCTGATCGAGATGCTGGCGGCGCGGCAGGTGCGCGCCACTTTCTTCGTGCTCGGCTGGGTGGCCGAGCGCCATCCGTCCATCGTTCGCGACATCGCCGCTGCCGGCCACGAGATCGGCTGCCACGGCTACAGCCACGAATTGATCTACCGGCAGACGCCCGAGACCTTCCGCGAGGAGACCCACCGGTCGAAGGGCCTGCTCGAGGAGCAGGCGCAGACGCACGTGCGCGGCTACCGGGCCGCGACCTGGTCCATCACGCGGCGCTCGCTCTGGGCGCTCGACATGCTGAAGGACGAGGGATTCCAGTACGACTCGAGCATCTTCCCGACGCACCATGACCTTTACGGCATCCCGGAGGCGCCGCGGGCGCCGCACCGGCTGGCGCTGCCGGGCGGCGGCACCCTGCTCGAATTCCCGCCATCCACGGTGCGCATGGGACCGCTCAACCTGCCGGTCGCGGGTGGCGGCTATTTCCGGCTCCTGCCGCTCGGTGTCACGCGCTGGGCGATCCGGCGCGTGAACCGAGAGGGCCTGCCGTTCCTGTTCTACCTCCACCCCTGGGAGATCGATCCGGGACAGCCGCGCATCAAGGTCGGCCTGAAGTCGAGACTGCGCCACTACACCAACATCGACAGCTGCGAACGCAAGCTCGCCGCCCTGCTCGCCGAGTTCCGCTTCGGCCCGGTCTGGGATGCGCTGCAGTCCGGCGTGGCGCCGCAGCAGCCGGCGGCGAACTACCTGCGCACCCCGACCGCAACCGGCGCTGGCATCGCTTCCTGATCCGCACGGTGTCCTGACATGTGCGGACTCGCCGGAATCCACTTCGACGATGCGGCCGCTCGCCCCGATCCAGCGATGCTGCGCCGCATGATCACAGCGATCGGCCATCGCGGTCCCGACGGCGACGGTTTCCTCGAGGAGCCTGGCATCGGCCTCGGCCACGCGCGACTGTCGATCATCGACCTCGCCGGCGGCGCGCAGCCGATCTGGAATTCGGACCGCAGCATCGCGATCGTCTATAACGGCGAGGTTTTCAACTACGTCGAACTGCGCGCCGAGCTGATGGCCCGCGGTCACCAGTTCACGACGACTACGGACACCGAAGTGCTCGTTCACCTCTATGAGGAGGAGGGCGACGACTTCGTGGAGCGGCTGAACGGCCAGTTCGCCTTCGCCTTGTGGGACCGCCGCCAGCGGCGCCTGCTGCTGTGCCGCGACCGCACCGGCATCCTGCCGCTCTACTGGTGCCGGGTCGCGGATTCGCGGATTCCGGGGGGGGCGACGCTTTTCGGCTCCGAGATGAAGGCGTTGTTCGCGAGCGGCCTCGTCACGCCTGAGGCGGATCCGCAGGGTCTCGACGACCTGTGGACATTCTGGTCACCGCTGCCGCCGCGCACCGCGTTCCAGGGTGTCCAGC
>JANNKZ010000141.1:0-2247 GCA_031396515.1 Gammaproteobacteria bacterium | reverse complement strand
GCGCGCTGGCCAGCGATCGGCTGGCTCACGCTCGCACTGGTCGTGAGCGGAGTCGCTGCATGGGAATGCAAGATGCGCTCGCTCGGCCTGTTCGCCGGCGACATCGACGACAGCAAGTCGCACTGGGCGGTCGAGCGCCGCAAGATCGCAGCCGGCGAGTACGACGACGTCGTCATCGTCGGCACCTCGCGGATCCTGTTCGATACCGACCTCGACGTCTGGGAAGAGATGACCGGGCGGCGGCCCATCCAGCTCGCGCTTCCCGGCACGAATCCGCGGCCGCTGCTCGACGACCTGGCGGCGGATCCGTCGTTCAAGGGCCGCCTGGTGCTGGTGGACACGACGCCTGACCTGTTCTTCGGCGACTGGCCCGGCATCCCGGAATTCGCCGGCGTGACCGACTTCTGGAAGGAAGAATCGCCCTCCAGCCGCTTCGGACATGAAGTCGGCCTCTTCCTGTCGCGTCGCCTGGCGTTCATCGACAGCGCCTATACGCTGACGAAGCTCGTGGAACGCGTGGAGATGCCGAATCGCGACGGCATGCGGACGCCGACCATGGACGTCTGGAAAGTCTGGGAGTCGTTCGACGACCGGCAGACGTTCCTGTGGCGCCGCATCCAGACGGACGAGCGGCTGCGCGAGCACGCGCGCCTCGTCTGGGGTCCGTTCGACGGCAAGCCGATGGACGAGGCGGCGATCGGGCGCGCCTGGGAGCAGGCGGCGGCGGCCGTCGAGAAGATCCGCGCCCGCGGCGGCGAGGTCGCATTCATCCGACCGCCGTCGGGCGGTCTGTATTACGAGCACGAACAGCACGCCGCGCCGCGCGCGAAGACCTGGGATCCGCTGCTGGCGAAAACCCGCGCCTTCGGCATTCATTTCGAGGACTACCCAGCGATGCAGGGTCTCGAAACGCCGGAATGGTCGCACCTGTCGCGCGCTTCGGCCGAACGCTTCACCCGCGCCTACGTCGAAGTTTTGATGAAACAGTATCCGTGGCTCGCCGAGCGGGCCGCCGGAGGCGCGAAGCAGGCGGAGTAAGGATGACCCGCACGGCGAACTGGAGCGTTGGCGTAGTCGAGCGCGGGATCCCGCAGGCACGCCTGCCGGCGGCAGGCTGGCTGGTTCTCGTGCTGGTCGCGATCGTCATGATCGCGTGGGAATTGCAGATGCGTTCGCTCGGTCTCGTCGCCGGCGACCTCGACGACAGCAAATCGCATTGGGCGGTCGAGCGCGAGAGGATCGCGACCGGCGACCATGACGGTGTCGCGATCGTCGGCGGCTCGCGGATTCTCTTCGACACGAATCTAGACGTCTGGGAGGAATTGACCGGACGCCGCCCGATCCAGCTCGCGCTGCCGGGCATGAGCGGCCGGAAATTTCTGGCGGACCTTGCGAGCAATTCCCCATTCGCGGGGCTCGTGCTGATCGACGTGACACCCGCGCAGTTCTTCCGCGAGGGCCCCGGCAATCCTGAATTCGAGGGTGTGCTCGATGTCTGGGACCAGCGCGGGCCGGCCGAGCGCTTCGGGCACGAGATTGGCGTGTTCCTGTCGCGACACCTGGCGTTTCTCGACGACCAGTACACGCCCTTGAAGCTCATCGATCAGCTCGAGATCCCGGATCGCAAAGGCGTCGTCGGTCCCTACAACCGTCCCTGGAAGTTGTCCGAGAACTACGACGACCGGCAGACGGTGCTGTGGCGACAGATTGAAACCAACGAGTGGCTGCGGGCCCACGCGATCCACGTCTGGTTGTACCGGCGCCAGCAATCGCCGCCGGCCGAAGAACTGGTCGCGAAAGTCTGTGCCGACCTGCGTGATTCGGTGGCAAAGATCCGAGCCCGCGGCGGCAAGGTCGTGTTCATCCGCCCGCCGTCATCCGGCGCGTACTACGCACTCGAGCAAGCCCGGTTTCCCCGCGCGCGGACCTGGGAGCGGGTCCTGCGGGAGACCGGCACGTTCGGCATCCACTTCGAGGACTACCCGGAGATGCGGCGTCTCGATCCGCCCGAGCTTTCACACCTCTCGCGCGAAGCGGCGGCGGAGTTCACGCGAGCGTACGTCGGGGTGCTGGTGAAAGAGTTTCCCGACCTGAAGAAGAACTAAAGGGATGCGACCCCTTTATTCAGGTCAGCGGGACGTAGTTCTGGGCGGGCTTGCGGTAGCGCAGGCGGCCTTCCGAGGCGCTCCGGCCGCCGGCCGCGCGCTTGTAGGTCTGGTGATTGCCGGGGCGCCAGCTGGCGCCGCC
>JANNKZ010000117.1:0-1538 GCA_031396515.1 Gammaproteobacteria bacterium | reverse complement strand
GGACTTCGTAATAGTTGATCGAGTGGCCTTCCTGCACGCGCCAGAGCTTGTCGCGGGTGTCGTAGCAGTCGACGCCCAGGATCTGCCACGAGTCCTCGTCCACATAGAACGTGCGGCGCTTGTAAAGGTGGCGCTGGCCCGCTTTCAGCGTGGCGTCCACGACCCAGACGCGGTGCATCTCGTAGCGCGCATGCGCCTGGTTGATGTGCAGAGGCTTGATGATGTCCGCGTTCTTCAGCTTGTTGCTGTGCAGCGGGTAGGCGTTGTACGGAACGATCATTTCCTGCTTGCCGATGAGTTTCCAGTCGTAGCGCTCCGGGCTGCCGTTGTAGATGTCGAACTGGTCCGAGGTCCTGAGCGCATCCGAGCCCGTGCCCGGGTTGTCGAAGGCGACGTTCGGCGCACGGCGCACGCGGCGCTGGCCCGGGTTGTAGAGCCAGGCACGGCGGTGTTCCTTGGTCTGGTCGAGCGTCTCGTGCACCAGCAGGATTTCGCCCGCGAGCCGTGCCGGCGACACCGTTTCCTGGATGAAGTACAGCACGACATTGTCGAGCGCCGCCTCGGTTGCGCCGGGCAGGCTGTAGCCGACCATGGTCTCGTCGTGGAACTTCACCATCGTGTAGTCGCCGGTGCGAGTCACCGCTGCCTGGCCGATCAGGCGTTCCGCGATTTCGGCGCGAAACCGCAGGATGTGGTTCCAGATCACCTCGACGCCCGAGGACGGGATCGGGAACGGTACGCCGATGATCGCGCCGGTGACGCCGTTGCCGGCGCCGGTGAGCTTCGCGGTGGTCGCATTCGCCTTGGTCGCGTCGTAGATGCGCTGCGGGAAGGCCGCGCTCCGGTGCGACGGATAGACATTCATGAAATAGCTGCTCTTGTAGGCCGTGAGCAGCGCCTCGTGCCCCGCCGTCAGCTGCGCGGCATACTTCGACATGTTCGACGCGTCGATCTTGTAGAGCGGCTTGTCGTCCGCGTACGGGTCGGGATGATGGCCGCCCGACTTGAAGCCGGCGGCGCCCGCCTGCGCGGCCGAGGTGATGCCGCCGGTCCATGCGGGAATCGTGCTCGCGGCATTGGCGGCTTTCTCCGCGCCCATCGGCGTCAGTTCGCCGCCGAGTTTCGCCGCTTGCTGCGCGCTGACGCCGGTGATCGCAAGAGTGGCGACGCCTGCAAGCGCCGCGACGCCGAGCCGGAGCATGTGCTTGTGATTCATCTTGTCGACCCTCCGGCCGGTATCAGAACGAATACTTCGCGGTCATCGCGACGAAATCGCGGTCGCCCAGCTCGTTGTAGCGGCTCGCGCCGCCGAACACCGTGTAGCTGACATCGAACTCGAGCTTCGCCTGGTAGCTCGCCAACACGCCGAGCGTCGCGCCATAGCGGCCGTCGACGAAGTTGCCGCCCGGTCCCGGCGTCGTGCCGGAAACGTCGTGCGCCCAGACGAACCGCGGCGAGAAATTCCACGCGCCGATCAGTCCCTGGTAATCGAGGCGCAGCGCCGCGCGATAACCCCAGGAACTGTCGTCGGCGAAACG
>JANNKZ010000106.1:0-2691 GCA_031396515.1 Gammaproteobacteria bacterium | reverse complement strand
CCTCGATCTTCTTCGCCTTGAGGCCCCGCAGGCTCTCGCGCAGCGCCGGCTCGTCGAGCTTGCGCACGACCTCGCCCCTGGCGCTGACGCGCTCGTCGGCTTCGATGGTGCAGGCCAGCGGCGCCATCGGCAGGGACTTGTTGTAGATGATCCAGCCGCCGAGGCCTCCGGGCACATACGAGCGGGCGATCTGCAACACCTGCCGATAGCCCTTGGTCGTTACCAGGCCGCAGCGCGCGCCGGTGCCGGTCAGGACCGTGTTCGTCGCGACGGTCGTGCCGTGCATGACGTGGTCGATGGCGGTCGGATCGATGCCGGCGCGGTCGCAGACGCGCTTGATGCCGTTCAGCACCCCGACCGACTGGTCAGCGGGCGTGGAGGGAACCTTGGCCGACCAGGTCTTCCCCGTTTTCTCGTTGACCAGCAGCAGGTCCGTGAACGTGCCGCCGACGTCTACACCCAATCGATATGACATGCGCCCCCCTTGGGCTCGCGAGTGTGAAAAAAAACGAGGCCGAAGTATCCAGCCTCGCAGGTCGCGGCGCAATGCGCCGACATGACACGACCGGCCGTCAGGCCGCCTGCTGAGCCGGCCGCGGGAAGGTACCGGCCTTCAGCAGCATGCTCGGCACGGGGCGGCCGAGCGCAACCTGCAGCCAGTTGCCGGTCTCGATCAGGCGGTCGAGGTCGACGCCGGTCGAGATGCCTGAACGGTGCAGCAGGTAGACCAGGTCCTCGGTCGGGATGTTGCCGGTGGCGGCCGGCGCGAACGGGCAGCCGCCGATGCCACCGATGCTCGCGTCGAGCACGTCGACGCCGGCTTCGACCGCCGCCCAGGCGTTGGCGATTCCGGTGTTGCGCGTGTTGTGGAAATGGCAGCGCAGTTTCATGCCCGGCAACTCGCGCTTCAGCCGGCCGAGCAGGTCCGTCACCTGGTTCGGCGCGCCGGCGCCGATCGAATCCGCGATTGCGATCTCGACGGGTTCGGCCTCGGCCAGCATCTTCGCGAGTTCGACGACCCGCGATGGCGCGACCTCGCCCTCGAACGGGCAACCGAAGGCGGCTGAGATCGTCACTTGCGCGCGGATGCCGGCGGCGCGCGCCGCGCGCGCGATCTCGTTCCACGCGGCGACCGATTCCGCAGTGGTCGCACCCTGGTTGCGCAGATTAAAGGTATCGGTCGCGACCACGACCATGCCGATCTCGTCGCAGCCGGCCGCGACCGCGCGGTCGAAGCCGCGGCGGTTCAGCACCAGGCCGACGTAACGCACGCCGCCGTGCCGTGGCAGCGAACGGACGAGTTCATCGGCGTCCGCCATCTGCGGCACGCGTCGCGGGTTGACGAAGCTCGCGACTTCGATGCGCCGGATGCCGGCGCCGACGATGCGTTCGATGAACTCTCGCCGGGTCTCGATCGCGAGCGTTCCAGGCTCGTTCTGGAGCCCGTCGCGGGGGCCGACTTCAACGATTTCGAGCTGGCGGGCGGCGATCATGAGGCGAGAATTGTATACACACCGGCCTGCAGTTTCGAGATTCAGGCGGTTAGTTGACGGTCGGGCGGCTCAAATTGTATACACAAAGCATGGCTGAGACGGGTTTTCACCATGGTCCCCTTACCGACCTGCGGGTGCTCGAACTGGGCACATTGTTGGCGGGTCCCTTCTGCGGCCAGCTGCTCGGCGACCTCGGCGCAGAGGTCATCAAGATCGAGCCGCCGGGCCAGGGCGATCCGATGCGGGTCTGGGGACGGCAGAAACCCGGCGAGCCTTCGCTCTGGTGGCCGGTGATCGGCCGCAACAAGAAAGCTATCACGCTCGACCTGCGCCAGCGCCAGGGACAGGAACTCCTGCTCGCGCTGGCGTCGAAAGCCGACTTCCTCCTCGAGAACTTCCGACCCGGCACGCTCGAGAAATGGAATCTCGGCTGGGAACAGCTCTCGGCCGCGAATCCGAAATTGATCATGATCCGCGTCTCGGGTTACGGGCAGACCGGGCCCTACGCTGGTCGCGCCGGATTCGGTGCGATCGGCGAAGCGATGGGCGGATTGCGTTACGTGGTCGGCGATCCGTCCACGCCGCCGTCGCGTGTCGGCATCTCGATCGGCGATTCGCTCGCCGCCACCTTCGCCTGCGTCGGCGCGCTGTCGGCACTGCATCATCGCGAGCGCACCGGGCGCGGCCAGGTCGTAGACTCCGCGATCTATGAGGCCGTACTCGGCATGATGGAATCGTTGATCACGGATTACGACCAGACCGGTTACGTGCGCGAACGCACCGGCGCGATCCTGCCGAACGTCTCGCCGTCGAATGTCTATCCCGCGAGCGACGGCCTCGTGCTGATCGCCGCGAACCAGGACACGGTGTTCGGCCGGCTCTGCGAAGCGATGGGCGAGCCCGCGCTTGCTGCCGACGCGCGCTACGCCAGCCACCAGTCGCGTGGCGCGCACCAGCAGGAACTCGACGAACGGATCGCGCGCTGGACGGCGACGCAGGCGACCGCCGCGGTGCTCGCATTGATGGAGCAGCACGGCGTGCCCGCCGGGCAGATCTACCGCGCACCCGAGATGCTCGCGGACCCGCACTTCGCGGCGCGCGAGGCGATCGCCGCCGTGCCGCATCCGCAGTTCGGTACGATCCGCATGCAGAACGTCATTCCGAAGCTCTCGGCGACGCCGGGGCGCATCCGCACGCC
>JANNKZ010000069.1:0-5301 GCA_031396515.1 Gammaproteobacteria bacterium | reverse complement strand
TACGGCGGCTACATGGTTCTCGCGTCCATGACGCATTTCAACGACCGCCTGCGCGGCGCGATCGACATCGTCGGCATCAGCAACTTCGTCACCTTCCTGGAAAGCACGGCCGAGTATCGCCGCGACCTGCGCCGGCCGGAGTACGGCGACGAGCGCGACCCGAAGATGCGCGAGTTCCTGCAGAAGATTTCGCCGCTCAACAGCGCGGGCAAGATCAGCAAGCCGATGCTGATCGTGCAGGGCCAGAACGATCCGCGCGTTCCGTACACGGAAGCGGAGCAGATGGTCGCGAAGATCCGGGCGAATGGCGGAGAGGTCTGGTATCTGGTCGGGCTCAACGAAGGCCATGGCTTCGCGAAGCGCGACAACATCGACTACTACCAGTGGGCAGTCGCGATGTTCCTCGAGAAGCTCAAGCAATAGGGGGACGCATCCCATTTTCCGGTCAGGGGGACCGGGTGGATCGCTCGCTCAGAAGAGAAGAACCGGAAAATTCGCTCGCTTACCACCAGGTCCCCCTGACCGGAAAATGGGCGCGGCGCCGATTATTGCTTAGGCGTCGTCAATCCCGGCTGCTTCGAGAAGTAGGCCGAGAGGGCCTTGATCTCTTCGGCGGTCAGCGCTTTCGCGAACGTTCCCATGACGGGATTCTCGCGCTTGCCGAGACGGTAGTCGTTCAGTGCCTGGGCGAGGTAATCGGCGTGCTGGCCGGAGAGCGTCGGGTTCTCGGGGATGGTGCCCGCGCCGTCGTAGCCGTGGCAGGCGCTGCAGGTGCTGACCGAATCAGGCGCCTTGCCGACCGGCTCGCGCCCACCCTTGTCCCGCGGCAGCGAGTCAAAGTACGCGGCAAGATCCTCGCGGTCCTCGGCCGTCAACGTCGCGGCATAGCCCTGCATGGTCGGATGCCAGCGCGTCTTCGCGTCGTATTGCGCGAGCGCCATAACGATGTACTCCGCGCTCTGGCCGCCGAGCTTCGGCACCGAGTACTTCGGGTACGCATTCTTGTAGTGCTCGATGCCGTGGCAGCCCATGCACGCGTAGGCCAGTTTCCGGCCTTTTTCCGCATCGGCAGCGATGGCCGACCCGGCAAAAAACGCGAGGACAACGGCGGCGATCACGGTGCGGGTGACGTACTGCATGGCGGTCGGAATACTAAGGGGCGCGCGCCCCAATTTCCACCGTTTCAGCCGGTCACAGGGCGTCGGCGATGTCCTGCATGAGCCCCTTGTCCCGCGGCGGCGTGGTCGGCATGTAGCGCTGCAGCAGCTTCCCGTCCCGGCCGATCAGGAATTTCTCGAAATTCCACTGGATGTCGCCGGCATGGCCGTTCGCGGGATCGGTGAGCCAGGCGTAGAGCGGATGGCGGCCGGCGCCGTTCACGTCGAGCTTTGCGCTCATCGGAAAGGTCACGCCGTACGTGGCCGAGCAGAACGTCTGGATTTCCTGCTCGCTGCCCGGCTCCTGAGCGCCGAATTGGTTGCAGGGAAATCCGACCACGGCGAAATTCTCGCCGGCGAGTTCCTCGTGCAGTTCCTCGAGGCCGGTGTACTGCGGCGTCAGCCCGCAGCGGCTCGCGACATTGACCGCGAGCACCACCCTGCCCTTGAGGCCCGACAGCAGATCCGGCCGGCCGTCTATGCCGTCCACCTTGAATCCGTAGAAATTGCTCATGCTTCCTCCGACTGACAAGGTGACGCAAACCTTTTACTGAAAAAGGTTTGCGTCACCTTTTTCGGGTTGCGGCAGCCAGACCGTCACCACCGCGCCGCCGCCCTCGCGATTCGCGATGCTGAGGCGTCCGCCATGCGCGTCCACGATCTCGCGGCACAGGGTGAGACCGAGGCCCGTGCCTTTTGGTTTCGTCGAATAGAACGGCAGCAGCGCGTCACGCAGCACTTCCTCCGTCAGGCCGCCGCCCCGGTCGGCCACGTCGATCGCGATGCCGCCGTGGCGTTCTTGCACCGACAGCGTCACTTCGTCCTCCGGCGAGCCGGACTCGATCGCGTTCTTGACCAGGTTGATCAGCACCTGCTCGATCTGCGGCGCATCGAACCAGGCCTCGGCCGCGGGAAGTTCGCCCTGCACACGGAAAAACAGGCTGTCCTTCAGTCCCGCGAGCAGCGGCTTCCATGCGACCGGCGCTGGCCGCGGGCGCGGCAGCTTGGCGAAGCGCGCATAGCCGTCGATGAATGTCGCCAGGTGCGAAGCGCGTTCCTCGATGGTCGAGAACACCCGCGCCAGGCGATCCGGGTCCGGCGCATGCGCGAGCATCTGCCCGGAATGCGCGAGCGAGGAGATCGGCGCCAGCGAATTGTTGAGCTCGTGCGCGATCACGCGGATCACTTTCTTCCAGATCACGACTTCCTGCGCCGCCATTTCGCGCGTCAGCTGCTTGAAGAGCAGCAGGCGGTGCGGCTGGCTGTTGAGGAAGAACGGCCGGTGGCTCAGGTGAAAGACCTCGGCCTCCGCGCCCACCTGCACGGTGAAGAGCGTGTCGGCGCCGCCGTCTACGGCGTCGCGCAGCGGCTGCGGCGCGGATTCGATCAGCGACCGGAACGTCAGGCCCTCGATCTTGCGCCCCTCGCGGAACAACTGGCGCGCGGCGATGTTGCCAAACACGATCGCGTCGTTCGCGTTCGTCAGCACCAGCGCGAGCGGCGTCGTCTGCACCACGGTGTCGAGCAGCAGTTCGCGCTGGTAGAGATTGAGGCGCTCCTTGCGCAGGTTGTCGCCGAGCGAGTTGTAGGCGTCGGTCAGGTCGCCGATCTCATCCGGTCCGGTCGGCGTGACGCTGACGCTGAAGTCGCGGTCGCGCAGGCTGCCGATCGCATCCGTCACCGCGAGGATGCTCTGGCTCCAGCGGTTGAAGAGCCGCGAGGTGATCAGGATGGACGGCGGCAGCGTTGCGAGAAGTGCCGCGGCGCCGGCCAGCCAGGGCGAGGCCAGCCAGTGATTGAGCAACAGGGCGACGGCCGCCACGACGATCGCCACCGTGCACAGCACGAGGACGATCCGACCGGCCAGCGAAAAGCTGGCGCGCGGCTTGCGTGGCATGGGCTGTTGCTTCCTGTGGAGCGCGCGGCCGTCGGATCAGCCCGGCGTCACTGGCTCGCGATCCACCGGTCGAGCTTCGCCTCCAGCGCGGAGAAGGGCAGCATGCCGTCCTCCAGCAGCACCTGGTGGAACGCGCGCACGTCGAACTTCGGGCCGAGCGCGGCCTCAGCCCACTTGCGCATGTCGTGCCACTTGATGCCGCCGACCGGATACCCGAGCACCAGCGAGGGCAGGCTGCCGATCACAGCGACCGATTGTTCCGCGCGCTGCGGCGGACGGAGCGGCATCGCTTCCTGGAGGTAGGCGATCGCCTGCTCGGTGGTCCAACCTTTCACCTGGATACCGAGGTCGACCACCATCATCGGCGAGATCGAACTCATCTGGCTGCCGATGTAGTCGCGGTCGGAATCATAGAGCCCGAGTTCGTAGGCGAAATCCTCCGCATACGTCGCCCAGCCCTCGCCCGGGCCGCTGAAGAAGAGCAGCCGCGAAACCAGGTGATTGCCCTTGCGCCCGTGTTCCGCGAGGAACTGCAGCTGCAAGTGATGACCGGGCAGCGTCTCGTGAAGGATTACGTTCTGCAGCGCCGTGCGATACAGATCGGTCGTCACGTTCCGATAGAGGTAGGTCGCCTGCCGGCTGCCGTCGTCCGAAGCCGGCAGGTATTGTCCGCCAGGCGCGGAGGCCTGCTGGAATTCCGGGAACGGCTCGAGCACGACCTTGCCGACCGGCGGCGTCAGCACCATTTTCGCGGCCGCGGCTTCCGCCCGCTCATAGGTGCGCTGGGTGAAGTCGCGGACCGCGTCGGCCGATGCGAACTTTTCCTGCGGATCGGAACGGATCAGCTCGACGAGCGATTTCCAGTCGGTCGCCCGCTCCCCGAACAGCTTGCGCCCGAGTTGCAGCGCGGTCGCGCGCTCGCTCTCCACTTCCTTCACCGCGACGTCGAACAACGCTTCCGGATCGGCATCCACGGTCGTGGTCGCGAAGATGAGCGCGCGGTAGCACTGACGCCCGTTCGGAATGCCGTCCAGCGACGGCGTCTGGCGGGCGCGGGCGAGATACTCGTCCCGCAGGAAATTGCGATACCGCGCGAGCGCGGGCCAGACGGTTCCCTCGATGACGGTCTTCCACTCGGCAGCGAACGCCGGTGTCTTGTCGCGGGTCGCCGGATTCATCAGGGCCGATTCGCCCGCCGATTGCGCGAGCATCTGGTCGAGCTGCGCCAGGGTCGACTTCGCTGCCGGAGCGGTCGCGGAATAGCCGAGCCGCTGGCCTTCCTTGAGATTCGCGATCTCCTGGTCGATCCATGGCCCGAAAGCGCGCCAGCGCGATAAAGCCTGCGCGCGCGTATCATCCGTTCCCACCGGCTGGATGGTCGCAATCTGCGGCAACGACGACTGCCAGCCGAAGGTCGAGACCCCCCAGAGTTCCGAGCGGCAATTGGCGGTCGCCTCGCTCTGCCGGAAGGCCTGGTTGAGGAACTGCCAGGTCACCCATTCCGGCTCGGCAGCGAAATTCCCGGGTTGGATCACCGCGAGCTCGCCCGCCATGCTCTTCATCAGGTCCTGCCAGCGCGCGATGTCCGCGGGCGAGTTGATGTCGACGCCGCCGCTGCCCCTGGCCGGCAGGCCGAAATACTCGTAGGACACCGGAAAGTTTTTGTGGAACGCCTCGACGAAACGATCGGCGAGCGCCGTGACGCGCGCGCGGTCGTCGTTCTCCGCCCACGCGGGCAGCGCCGCCAGTGTC
Organism: Gammaproteobacteria bacterium; assembly: GCA_031396515.1. Classification (GTDB taxonomy): domain Bacteria; phylum Pseudomonadota; class Gammaproteobacteria; order Steroidobacterales; family Steroidobacteraceae; genus SCUD01. The sequence goes on along the minus strand of JANNKZ010000069.1, from coordinate 495 downwards.
GCGAGCAGCATCGGGGCGACTCGAAGGATCTTCATGGAAGCCTCCGGCGGGCGATGGGATCCGTGGAACCGGGTGGAAGCGTAGCGCTTCTACCCGCCGCCCGCCTAGCCGTTGACCGAGGTCCGGCCCGGGTCGACGGGCGTCTTGAGGCCGAGCTTTTCCATGCGCCGATACAGCGCCTGGCGCGACAGGCCGAGGTCGCGCGCCGCGTGCGCGACGACTCCGTCGGCGAGCAGCAGCGCCTGCTCGATGGTCTGGCGGTCGATGTGCGAGCCATCAGCCGGTTCCGGGCTGATCGGCAGCGCGAGGGATTTGGCCGTCACGATCGAGTCCACCGACAGCAGGCAGGCGCGGTGAATGGCATTGCGCAGTTCGCGCACGTTGCCGGGCCAGTGGTAGCGCGCCAGCGCGCGCGGCGCGTCCTGCGACAGCCGGAATCCCGGCTCCAGGAAGTGGTGTGCGAGCGGCAGGATGTCCTCCTGCCGGGCGGCGAGC
>JANNKZ010000063.1:0-1752 GCA_031396515.1 Gammaproteobacteria bacterium | reverse complement strand
GGCCTAAATAGTTGACTTGTCAACTAATTGCGCAGGATCTGCGACAAGGACCGCAATTGAGAGCCCCACTTAGCATAGGCCGCCGGACGGGGTGGGCCGTGCCGATTCAGGGTTGTCGCAAAGCCTTGCGCTGTAACTTGCCGGTCGCGGTTTTCGGCAGCGCTTCGACGAACTCGATCAGGCGAGGGTATTTGTAGGGGGCGATGCGTTGCTTCACGAAGTCCTGGAGTTCGCGAACCAGTGCCGGATCCCCTGCCCGGCCGGGCGCGAGGACGATGCAGGCTTTGACGACGGTGCCGCGTTCGGCGTCGGGCGCGCCGATGACAGCGCATTCGCGCACGGCGGGATGGGCGAGCAGTGCCCATTCGACTTCGGGTCCGGCGATGTTGTAGCCGGCCGAGACGATCATGTCGTCGGCGCGCGCGACGAACCAGAAATAGCCGTCCTCGTCCACGCGATACAGGTCGCCGGTGACGTTCCAGCCGTTCAGCACATAGTCGCGCTGCCGCTCGTCATCGAGATACCGGCATCCGGTCGGTCCCGTTACCGCGAGCCGGCCGGTCGATCCCGCCGGCATCGGCTGGCCGGCGACGTCGAGCACGCAGGCGCGATAGCCGGGCAAGGGCTTGCCGGCCGCACCCCGGGCGGATCTCGTCGCCCGCGGCGGAAATGAAGATGTGGATCATCTCGGTCGCGCCGATGCCGTCGATGAGGCGGATGCCGGTGCGGTCGTACCAGAGATCGGACACATCCCTCGGCAGGTACTCGCCCGCCGATACACAGCGTGTCAGCGACGAGAGATCCCGCCCGTCGACCTCGTTCGCGAGCGCCCGATACGCGAAGGGCGCGGTGAAGAGGCAGGTGACGCGGTGCTTCTCGATCGCGGCGAGGATCGACTGCGGCGACGGCGCCTCGATCGGCACGACCGCCGCGCGGAAGCGCAACGGAAATACCAGGAGCGCCCCGAGCCCGAAGGTGAATCCGAGCGGCGGACTGCCGGCATAGACGTCGCCGGGCGCGGTCTTCAGCAGGTGACGGGCGACGACGTCGGCCATCGCGAGCACGTCGCGATGAAAATGCATGCAGGCTTTCGGCTGGCCGGTCGTGCCGGACGTGAAAGCCAGCAGGCAGACGTCGTCGGAGGCGGTATCGGCGTTCGTGAAACGATCGGAGACCCGGGCCATGCGGCTCTCGAGGTCGCCTTCGCCCCAGCCGATGACCGTGCCGAGGCCCTGCGTCTCCGCCACGGCGCCCTGCAGTTCCTTGAGCAGGCGCTGGTCGCAGAGCGCGACGGACGGCCGCGCCTTGTGGATGATGGCAATCAGCTCCGGCGCGCGCAGCATCGGCATCGTCGTGACGGCGATCGCGCCGGTCTTCATCACCGCGAGCCAGGCAGCGAAGAGTTCGACGCCGTTGTAGCCGCGCAGTAGCACGCGGTTGCCGGGCGCGACGCCCGCGGCGGCGAGCACGTTCGCGATGCGGTTGGCGCGTGCGAGCAGTTCGCGGTAGCTGATCGGCCCGGCGTCCGTCAGCAGCGCCGGCCGTTCGCCATGCCCTTCCGTGATCGCGTCGTCGAGCAACACGGTCGCGCAATTGAGCCGCGCCGGATACTGCAGTTCCGGCAGGTCGAAGTGCAACCTGGGCCACCGCTCTTGCGGCGGCAGACGATCGCGCGCGAACGTGTCCACGAGAATATCTTAACGGTGCCGGGTCGCGGATTCGCGGATTTGGTTTCGTTGCGCCAAATCCGCG
>JANNKZ010000060.1:0-7328 GCA_031396515.1 Gammaproteobacteria bacterium | reverse complement strand
CCGATCCAGCCCTCGAGCGCGAGTCCCGCCCGGGCATGCGCGAGATGGCGCGAATGCAGGATGAAGTCCTCGCCGACGAGGCGCGCGATGCGCGCCTCGCGCTCGCGACGGTCGCCGGCCGCGGGCAGCGCGAACTGCTCGCGCCGGTTGTGCGTCAGCGTGAAGGCGACGTCGAAGCGCGACAGCGCGATACGCACGACCGTGCGCAGCACGTGCTGGAATTCGGTCGCCTCGGAGCGCAGGAACTTGCGCCGTGCCGGCACCCGATGAAAGAGGTCGCGGACTTCGACGGTCGTGCCGGGCGGATGGGCCGCGGGCTTCGGCTTGCCGAGGCGCCCTTCGGCAACGTCGATCGACATTGCACGGGGCGCATCCGCGGGACGCGAGGTCAACGTGAGCTGCGACACCGAGGCGATGGACGGCAGCGCCTCGCCGCGGAAGCCGAGTGTGCCAATCCGTTCCAGGTCTTCGAGCGAGGCGATCTTGCTCGTGGCATGCCGCGCAAGCGCGAGCGACAGTTCCGCGGCCGCGATGCCCGCGCCGTCGTCCCGCACGCGCAGCAACCGGATGCCGCCGCGCTCGACGTCGACGACGATGTGGCGGGCGCCGGCATCGAGCGCGTTTTCGAGCAGTTCCTTGGCGACGGACGCCGGGCGCTCGATCACCTCGCCAGCGGCGATCTGGTCAACGAGCGTGTTGTCGAGGCGTCGGATCGGCATGGCGCACGGCTTGCGCGCCAGTCTAGCAGCGGGTCCGCAGTCAGGTGCCGGTGACGGGGATTTCGAGGATCGTGCCGCTCGTGACCGGCCGGTCGTCCAGTCGGTTGCGGACTCGGAGGGCATCGGTGCTGACGGCATAGCGCCCGGCGACGTCGTCGAGCGTCTCGCCCGGCGAGACGACGTGGCGCAGCGCCTGGCCGCGCTCGGCGGCCGCGAGCAGGGCCACGCGGCTGCCCGGCGGCGGATTGTCGTAGAAATAACGACGGACGCCCGCGTGGATCGCACTGGCGAGCTTGCCCTGATGACCCGGGTCGCGCAGCCGCTTCTCTTCCGTCGGATTCGAGATGTACGCCGTCTCGATCAGCATGGACGGGACGTCCGGAGAAGTGAGCACAATCAGGCTCGCATGCTGGACATCGGTCTTCTTGAGCTCGCCGATGCGATCGAGTTCGGAGAGCACTCGCGCGGCCGCATCGCGGCTCGCACTGATCGAGGCGTTCTGCGACAGGTCGAGCAGCACGCTCGCGAGCACGTCGCTTTTGTCGTGCAGGGAAATGCCGCCGATCAGGTCGGCCGCGTTCTCGCGATCCGCCAGGACTTTCGCCGCTTCGCTGCTTGCGCGGCGCGTCGACAGCACGTACACCGATGAGCCCTGCACCGCGCGGTTGACGAAAGCATCGGCATGAATCGAGACGAAGAGATCGGCTTTCGCGGCGTGCGCGCGCTTGAGGCGATCCTGGAACTTGACGAAATAATCGCCGTCGCGCGTCAGCACCGCGCGCATGCCGGGCTCCGCATTGATGCGTTCGGCGAGCTTCTTCGCGACCGCGAGCGCGACCGTCTTCTCGCGCGTGCCGGCTTTGCCGACCGCGCCCGGGTCCTCGCCGCCGTGGCCGGCGTCGATCGCGACGATGACGTCGCGCTGGCCGTCGATGCTCGCGACCTTGAGCGGGCGCGGTGCCTGCTCGAGCGCGAGGTCAACGACCAGCCGGTGTCCGTAGGTTTCGTTCGGCGGCGTCAGGAAACTCTTGGCCGCGACTTTCGCGCTGACGTCGAGCACCACGCGCAATCCTCCGCCCTCGCGCTCGCCGAGGCGCACGGCGCTGACGCTGCCCATGCCGGCCGGCATGCGCAGCGACGGAATGTCGCCCGAGACCTGCTCGAGATCGATGACGACGCGCGCCGGTCCTTCGAGCGTGAACAGGGAATAGCCGGCGGGTGCGCTGAGGTCGAACACAATGCGAGTCGAGTCGGGGCTCGCCCACAAGCGGATGTCCTGGAGCGTCGCCGGTGCGGCGAGCGCGGCGCCGCTCGCGAGCCACAGGCAGATAGCGCTGATCGATGACAGGTGACGCATGGCGCCCCGTAGCGTGCGAAGTCGGAGATACTCTAGCGACGCCCTCCGATTAATTCAAGTTTATCAGCCAGATACATCAGGAACTTACAGCGGAACTCGACACGGCGGCGAGCCATGCCCGTCCCGCTCCGGTTCGAGCCGCCAGTGTCAGCCGCCGGCCGGAGTCGAGTATCGCGAGCGCCGCCTGAACGTCGGCTAAGCCGAGCGCGGCCCCGGCGCGTTCAGGCCATTCCACCATCACGAGGCCCGGGAGTGCGCGCAATTCGCGATAGCTGAGCGCTTCGAGCTCGCCGCCGCCGCCGGAGAGACGGTAGAGGTCGAGGTGATGCACGGAGCCCGCAGCCGTATCGTAGGGCTCGACCAGCGTGTACGTGGGGCTTCGGATCGTGCCCTCGACGCCGAGCGCGCGCAGCAAGCCGCGTGCGAGCGTGGTCTTGCCGCTGCCGAGATCGCCGCTGAGGCCAAGCAGCAGTCGCTGATTCGCGAGGTCCGGCAGGGCGCGCGCAAGCGCCGCGCCAGCAGCGGTGGTCGCCGCTTCGTTGGCGAGCGTCAGTTCCATAGATCGTTCACTGCCGGGCGCAGTTCCTCGATGAGGTCGCTCGCGATCAGTCCCCGTGGGCGCGCACCCGCCGCACGATCGCCGGCGGTCGCATGGATCCAGACGCCTGCCGCTGCGGCGAGCCGGACCTCGGCGCCGGCCGCGGCGAGCGAAGTGATGATGCCCGTCAGCACGTCGCCGCTGCCGGCGGTCGCCATGCCGGGATTGCCGCGATCGCAGATGGCGGGCGTCGCGGGAGGCGCCGCGACGATCGTGCCTGCGCCCTTCAGTACGCAAACGCCGCCGTACTTCGCGGCGATCGCCTCGGCTGCCGCGAGCCGGTCGCGCTGCACGGATGCGGTGTCGGTGCCGAGCAGCCGTGCCGCTTCGCCGGGATGCGGCGTCAGGATCCAGGCGTCATTCCGACGCGGCTGCTGCGCGAGCAGCGTCAGCGCATCGGCATCGACGACGATCGGCCCACTGCCTGCGGCTACGGCGTCCAGAAGCCGCGCGGCGCCGGCGCCGAGACCGAGCCCCGGCCCGATTGCGATCGCATCGGCAGCGGCGATCAGCGGCGCCAGCGCATCCGGCGATTCCGCCGGCACGACGATCAGTTCCGGCCGCTTGCCGACGATCGCGGCGATGTGAGCCGGAGCGGTCGCAACGGTGACGAGGCCGGCGCCGGTGCGAAGCGCCGCCTCCCCCGCCAGCCGGATGGCGCCGGCCATCGCGTGGCCGCCGACGATGAGCACGCGCCCGTGCTCGCCCTTGTGGGCGCTCTTCCGGCGCGGCTGCAGCACGCCGGCGAGGACGCCCGCGTCGAGCCGCGTGAGTCGCGGTGCGATGCCCGCGCGCGCGGATTCCGGAATGCCGAGCCCGGCGAACTCGAGCACGCCGACGTGATCGGGCGCGGCGCCGAGGAAGAGTCCCGACTTCAGGCCGACGAAAGTGATCGTGCGCGCGGCGCGGATCGCGACGCCGCGGACGAGGCCCGTGTCGGCATCGAGACCCGAAGGCACGTCGAGCGCGAGGACCGGCCGCCCCGCTGCATTGACAGCATCGATGCAATCACGGACCGGTCCTTCCACGTCGCGTGCGAGGCCGGTGCCCAGGAGCGCATCCACGACGAGCGGTGCGGCGGCAAGCGCCTGTGCGTCGAATGCCTGCGTCCGGCCACTGCCTGCCCGGAATTCCGCGAACGCTTCGGCCGCTGCGCCGCGAAGGCCCGCCGGGTCCGCGAGCGCCAGGACGGTGACCGCGATTCCCGCTTCCCTTGCGCGCGCAGCGAGCACGTAGCCGTCGCCGGCATTGTTTCCGGAGCCGCAGAGAATCGTCGCGGCGCCGGCATCCGGCCAGATGCGGCAAAGGCTCGCTAGCGCGGCTGCGCCCGCCCGCTTCATCAGTTCGGTGGCCGGGATGCCGCAGGACTCGATCGCATGCCGGTCCATCGCGCGCACCTGCGCTGCCGAATAGATACCGACGGGCAGCGATTCCATGCGCGCGATTATACTGGCCGTCCGCCGGAGGCCTTCCCATGGCCAGCCCACTCGATCCCGAACGACTGCAATTGCTGCGGACTCGCCTCAACGAGCACGCGCACGCGCTCGGCTTCGACCAGGTCGGCGTCGCCGGCATCGAACTGCCGGAAGACGAGGCGAATCTCGAGCGCTGGCTCGGCGAGGAGCGCCATGGGGGCATGGATTACATGGCGCGCCATGGCAGCCGGCGCAGCCGTCCCGCGGAACTGGTGCCGGGGACGCTCCGCGTCATTTCGGTGCGCATGGCGAACAGCCCGCCCGGCGCGGCGAAGGCCGAGGCGGTGCTGGGCGATGGCCGACTGGGCTATGTCGCGCGCTACGCGCTCGGCCGCGATTACCACAAGATCCTGCGCTCGCGGCTCAAGACGCTCGCGGGCCGGCTCGCCGATGAATTCGGGCCTTTCGGCTATCGCGCCTTCGTCGACTCGGCGCCGGTCATGGAGAAGCCGCTCGCGCGCAATGCCGGCCTCGGCTGGATCGGCAAGCACACGAACCTGATCAACGAGCGTGCCGGATCGCTGTTCATGCTCGGTGAACTCTTCACCGACCTGCCGTTGCCGGTCGATGCACCCGCCAAGGATCGCTGCGGCAGCTGCAGCGCCTGCCTCCCGGCCTGCCCGACCGGCGCGATCACGGCGCCCTACCAGCTCGACGCACGCCGCTGCATCTCGTATCTCACGATCGAACACCACGGCGAGATTCCGGAGGCGCTGCGCCCTCTCATGGGCAATCGCGTGTTCGGCTGCGACGACTGCCAGCTCGTCTGTCCCTGGAACAAGTTCGCGCAGGTCGCGGCGGAACCGGGATTTCGCGTGCGCCACGGGCTCGACGCGCCCGATCTCGTCGGACTCTTCGGCTGGACCGAGGCGGAGTATCTCGAGCGCAGCGAAGGCAGTGCGCTCAGGCGCCTCGGCTACCGGCGCTGGCTGCGCAACATAGCGGTCGCGCTCGGCAATGCGCCGACTTCACCGGACGTGGTCGCCGCGCTCACCACGGCACGCGACCATTCGGACGAGCTCGTGCGCGAGCACGTCCGTTGGGCGCTGTCACGGCATGAAGTCAGGCGCGAACCGGATTGATGTAGTGGCGGCCGCTGGTCGTCGTACGGATGGTCTCGAACAATTCGTCGAAATCGCGCGAATTGTTGGCCGGATCGATTTCGGCGGTGTTGACGATCAGGAGCGGCGATGCCGTGTACTGGTGGAAATAGCGCATGTACTCCTCGCCCAGCCGTTCGAGGTAAGCGGCGTCGATGTACTTCTCGTAGGCGATGCCGCGCCTGTCGATGCGCTGCAGCAGGATGTCCACGGGCGCCTGCAGGAATACGACGAGGTCCGGCACCGGAGCGTCCATCGCGAGCCGCGAATACACCTGGTCGTAGAGCTTGAACTCCTCGTCGTCCAGCACGATGCGCGCGAACAGCCGGTCCTTGTCCAGCATGTAGTCGGCGACGCGCACCTGCGCGAACAGGTCGTGCTGGCGGAGTTCCGAGAGCTGGCGCGAGCGCTGGAACAGGAAATAGAGCTGCGCGGGAAAGGCCGCGGCCCGACGGTCCCTGTAGAACCGCTCGAGGAAGGGATTATCCATCGGCTGCTCGAACACGGTGCCGGCGCCGACGGCGGCCGCGATCTTGCGCGCCAGGCTCGTCTTGCCGACGCCGATCAGTCCCTCGACCACGACCAGCCGGTGCGGCCAGATTTCCTGTTTCGCTTCAGTCACCGGATCCCCGCGGGGCCAGCCGTTCGAGGCCTTCGCCCGTCGCCTTTCGCTGCAATGTCCGCACGCGGCCGAGTCCCGGCACCCAGAGCTCCGCGGCGAATTCCGCCAGAGGATACAGGACGAAATTGCGCTGGGGCAGGCCGGGGTGCGGCAGCGTCAGGCCGGGCTCGTCGATGCGCCGGTCGCCAAAGACGAGGAGATCGAGATCGATCACGCGCGGGCCCCAGCGAACAACCGGCTCCGCGCGTCCCATGCGCCGTTCGATGTCCTTCAGCGCGTCGAGGAAATCCCGCGGCGTACGGGTCGTCAGCAGTCCTGCCGCCGCGTTGACGAAATCCGGCTGGTCATGCGGACCGAGCGGCGGATTTTTCCAGAGGGCGGAGCGCGCGACGAGCCACGTGTCGTCGAGTTTTTCGAGCTCCGTGAACGCCGCGTCGATTTGCCGCTCGGGATCCGACAGGTTGCTGCCGAGCGCGACATAGGCGGGAAGCCAGGGCATCTCAGCCCTCGGGTGCAGGCGGCCTGCGACCTCTTCCGCCACGCCGGCGGCGGCGCCGGGGTCCGCCGTCCTGCCCGTCATGGCCGCCCTGGCCGCCACCCTGCTCCGACTCGACCCGGGCGAGTTGCTGGTCCTGCGGCAGCGCCTGGATCTCGGTCCACCACTGCGCGATCGCCGGATCTTCGGCGCCCGCCTCGGCGCGCAGCAGCAGGAAATCGTAAGCCGCGCGGAATCGCGGGTGACCCATGAATGACAGCGCACGCCGGCCTTCGCGTCGATGAAAGCGCGGCTGCAGCGCGAGGAGTTCGCGCATTGGGATCGAGAACCGCTTTGGGATGCCGATACGGCGGTTCTGTGCGGCAACGACCTCATCCACCGCGTCCGCGATCGCATCGCCCGGATGCACGCCCGCCTCGAAGCGCTTTTGCGCCGCGGCCGACACTGGGCCGAACAGCAGCACGGCAAACAGGAACATCGGCGTGACCGACCGGCCCTCCGCGACGCGCCGGTCGGTGTTGACGAGCCCGGCGTGGATCAGCCGCGCCGACATGCCGTCCTTCTCCGTGGCGAGATGCGCCGCGGTCGCCGGGAACAGGTGCTCGAGCAAGCCGTGTTCCTTCAGGAGTTCGTAGGAACGCTCGCCAAATCCGGCGAGGAACATCTTCAGGAACTCGTCGAGCAGGCGTGCGGGCGGAACACCGTCCAACAGGTTCGCGATCCGCGCGAACGGCGCGCGCGTGTCCTCGTGGATCGTGAAGCCGAGCTTCGCCTGGAAGCGCACGGCGCGCAGCATCCGCACCGGGTCTTCGCGGTAGCGCGTATCGGGATCGCCGATCAGGCGCAGCACGCGCCCCTTCACGTCCTCGACTCCGCCCGTGTAATCCCAGATCGAGAAGTCCTGGATGTTGTAGTAGAGCGCATTGCAGGTGAAGTCGCGCCGCCACACGTCCTGGTCGAT
>JANNKZ010000059.1:0-2141 GCA_031396515.1 Gammaproteobacteria bacterium | reverse complement strand
AGCGCACGCCGCAGGCGAATTCGCGGCGGCGTCCCTGTCCGCGACGGGATGCAGGACAGGTCCATGAGTGCAGCCATGAAATCGTCGACCTCGGTGCGTGCCGCGACCCTCGCGACCGCTGGCGCGTCCGGCGAAGCCATCGAACCGATGATCGTCCGCTTCCTGGACGCGGTCTGGATGGAGCGCGGCCTGTCGCCGAACACGCTCGCCGCCTACCGTGCCGACCTGACCGCGCTGTCGCGCTGGCTGCGCCAGCGCAATACGCAGCTCGCGCGCACCTCGCGCAACGACCTGCTCGCCTTCATCGCCTGGCGCGTCGAGACGGGCGCGCGCCCGCGCTCGACCGCGCGCCAGCTGTCGAGTTTCCGCCGCTTCTTCCGTTACCTGGTGCGCGAGGGCGTGGTCAAGGAAGACCCGACTGCGCAGATCGCCATGCCGAAGATCGGGCGCAGCCTGCCGCGGTCGCTGACTGAGGCACAGGTCGACGCGCTGCTCGCGGCGCCGCAGACCAGCGACCCGCTCGGCCACCGCGACCGCACGATGCTCGAGGTGCTGTACGCGACCGGCCTGCGCGTGTCGGAGCTCGTCAGCCTCCGCCACGGCCAGGTCAACCTGAACCAGGGCGTGCTACGCATCGTCGGCAAGGGCAATCGCGAGCGCCTCATCCCGCTCGGCGAGGAAGCGGTGCGCTGGGTCACCGAGTTCGTGCGCGGCCCGCGCGGCGAGATCCTGCTCGACCGCCAGACCGACCACCTGTTCCCGACTCGGCGCGGCGACCGCATGACGCGCCAGGCGTTCTGGCACATCATCAAGCGCTACGCGAAGAAGGGCAGTATCGAGAAGGATCTCTCGCCGCATACGCTGCGCCACGCGTTCGCGACTCACCTGTTGAATCACGGCGCCGACCTGCGCGTCGTGCAGATGCTGCTCGGCCACAGCGACCTGTCGACAACCCAGATCTACACGCACGTCGCGCGCGAGCGCATGAAAGAGCTGCACACCCAGCACCACCCGCGCGGCTGATAGAATGGACGGCCTGAACCGCGGCACCGGCCAGCGGTCCAATTGACGGCCCAGCCGCCCGAGGCCCGCGTGAAAAGACCCCTGCAGAGCCTGATCATGCCCGCCCTCGCGACGCTTGCGATCGCGGCCTCGACCGCGGCTGCGCCGCCTGCGACTGGCAGCGATCCGACGACTGCAGCGCCGACGAACACGGGCCCCGCCAAGGCCGATGTGCGCGCCGAGATCGCGCGCCGGCTCGAGGTGAAGGTCGAGGAGGTCAAGCCCTCGCCGATCGCCGGGCTCTATGAAATCCGTTCTGGCGCCGAGGTCGGCTACGTGTCGGCCGACGGCCGCTTTTACGTGGACGGCGACCTGTTCGACATGACGTCCAAGCAGAACCTGACCGAACCGCGGCGCCAGGAGGGTCGACTGGGCCTGTTGTCCGCAATCGGCGACCAGGACGCGATCGTGTTCTCGCCGGCTGGCCCCGTAAAGCACACGCTGACGGTCTTCACCGACGTCGACTGCACGTATTGCCGGCGCATGCACCAGGAGATCGCCGAATTCAACCGTCTCGGGTTCCGCATCCGGTACGTGATGTATCCGGCGGGCGGACCGGACTCCGTGGCCTGGCGCAAAGCCGAGGCGGTCCTGTGCAGCCCGGACCGGCGCGACGCGCTGACCCGCGCCAAGCGCGGCGAGTCCGTCAATGCGCCGAAATGCAATACGTCGATCGCGGCGAACCACGCGCTCGGCGAGAGGCTCGGCATCACCGGGACGCCCGGCATCATCACCGACCAGGGCGAGTACCTTGCCGGCTACCTGCCGGCGGCGAGCATGGCCGAGTACCTGAAACAGTCCGCGACCGCGTCCGCCGCGAAGAACTGACTCAACGCTCGAGCAGGTGCCGCTTTTCCTTGACGTCCTTCCAGTCGTCCGCATCGGGCGGCGGGTCGCCGCGCTGCGTGATGACTGGCCATTCCTTCGCGAGCTCGGCGTTCAGCGCCAGGTAGTCCTCCTGGCCGGCCGGCACGTCCTCCTCCGAAAAAATCGCGTCCACCGGGCATTCGGGTTCGCACAGCGTGTAATCGATGCATTCCTCGGGATCGATGACGAGGAAGTTCGGCCCTTCATGGAAG
>JANNKZ010000022.1:0-6223 GCA_031396515.1 Gammaproteobacteria bacterium | reverse complement strand
GTGCGCGGTCATGAAATCGACCGTCTCGACGGCGCGCAGCGCAATGACCCAGTCATAGCGCCGGCCGTCGCCCATCACCGCGACCGAGCGCACCGGCAGGAAGATCGCCATCGCCTGGCTCACCTGGTCGTACAGGCCGTGCGAGCGCAATTCCTCGATGAAGATGTGGTCCGCGCGCCGGAGCAGGTCGGCCGCCTCGCGGGTCACGCGGCCGAGGATGCGCACGCCGAGGCCAGGGCCGGGGAATGGATGGCGGAACACCATTTCGCGCGGCAGCCCGAGTTCGAGGCCGATACGGCGCACCTCGTCCTTGAAGAGTTCGCGCAGCGGCTCGAGCAGTTGCAGGTGCATCCGCTCCGGCAGGCCGCCGACGTTGTGGTGCGACTTGATGACGTGCGCCTTGCCGGTGCGGGCGCCGGCGGACTCAATGACGTCCGGGTAAATCGTGCCCTGGGCAAGCCACTTCACGCCTTCGAGCCTCTTCGATTCGTCTTCGAAGACCTCGACGAAAAGGCGCCCGATGATCTTACGCTTGCGCTCCGGGTCCTCCTCGTCGCCGAGCGCCGAGAAGAACCGTTCCACCGCATCCACCCGGATCACGCGGATGCCGAGGTGCTTCGCGAAGGTCTCCATGACCTGGTCGCCCTCGCCGAGGCGCAGCAACCCGTGGTCGACGAACACGCAGGTGAGCTGGCGGCCGATCGCGCGATGCAGGAGCGCCGCGACCACCGAGGAATCCACGCCGCCCGACAGGCCGAGCAGCACGGCATCGCTGCCGACCTGATCGCGCAGGCGTGTCACGGCGTCCGCGACGATGTTTCCGGCGTCCCAGAGCGTGTCGCAGCCGCAGATGTCGCGCACGAAGCGCTCGAGGATCGCGCGGCCGGCGAGCGTGTGCGTGACCTCGGGGTGGAACTGCACGCCATAGAAGCGGTCGGCCTCGTTCGCCATCGCAGCGAGCGGCGCATTCGCCGTCGAAGCGATCGCCTGGAAACCCGGCGGCAGCGTCTCGACCCGGTCGCCATGGCTCATCCACACGTCGAGCAGGGCCGCATCGGCGGCGTCGGGATCCGCGATGCCGTCGAGCAGCCGCGACGGGGCGGTGCGCCGCACCTTCGCATAGCCGAACTCGCGGTGCGCGGACGGCGCCACCTTGCCGCCGAGTTGCGCGGCCATCGTCTGCATGCCGTAGCAGATGCCGAGGACCGGCACGCCCTGGGTGAATACGAGCGTCGGCGCCCGCGGCGGGCTCGCATCCGTCACCGATTCGGGGCCGCCGGAGAGGATAGTGCCGCGCGCGCCGAAACGGCGGATCGCTTCCTCGTCGGCATCCCAGGGCAGGATCTCGCAGTACACGCCGATCTCGCGCACGCGTCGCGCGATCAGCTGCGTGTACTGCGCGCCGAAGTCGAGGATCAGGATCCGGTGGGCGTGGATGTCGGCCGGGGCGGCCTCGAGTCGAGCGGCCATCATCCGATCCGGTAGTTCGGCGCTTCTTTGGTGATATTGACGTCGTGCACGTGACTCTCGCGCACGCCCGCGCCCGTGATGCGCACGAATACCGGGCGCGTGCGCATCTGCTCGATGTCGTGGCTGCCGGTGTAGCCCATCGCCGCACGCATGCCGCCCGCGAGCTGGTGCAGGATCGCGACCAGGCTGCCTTTGTAGGGAACGCGGCCCTCGACGCCCTCCGGCACGAGTTTTTCGAGTTCCTCGACCGTGTCCTGGAAGTAGCGGTCGCTCGAGCCGTGACGCTGGGCCATCGCGCCGAGCGATCCCATGCCGCGGTAGGACTTGTAGGAAGCGCCCTGGTAGAGCTCGACTTCGCCGGGCGATTCCTCGGTGCCGGCAAACAGGCCGCCGATCATCACCGAATGAGCGCCGGCCGCGATCGCCTTGGCGACGTCGCCCGAGTAGCGGATGCCGCCGTCCGAGATCAGCGGCACGTCGGTCTTCGCGAGCGCCTCGGCGACCGATGAGACCGCGGTGATCTGCGGCACGCCGACGCCCGCGACGATGCGCGTGGTGCAGATCGAGCCGGGCCCGATGCCGACCTTGACCGCGTCCACTCCCGCGTCGACGAGCGCCCTCGCGGCGTCCGCGGTCACGATGTTGCCGCCGACGATCTGGAGGTTCAGCTGGGCCTTGCGGATTTTCGCGACGGTGGTGATCACGCCCTGGGAATGGCCATGCGCGCTGTCGACGATCACGAGGTCGGCGCCGGCCTCGACCAGCGCCGCCACGCGATCGAGCGTGTCGGGCGCGGTGCCGACCGCGGCGCCGACGCGCAGGCGCCCGTGCCCGTCCTTGCAGGCGCGCGGGAAATCCCGCGCCTTCTGGATGTCCTTGACCGTGATCATGCCGCGCAGGCGCCCGTCGTCGTCCACCACCAGCACTTTCTCGATGCGATGCCGATGCAGCAGCTGGAGCACGTCTTCGCGCGGCGTGTTCTCGCGCACCGTCACGAGCTTCTCGCGCGGCGTCATCACCTTCGACACCGGCAGGTCGAGCTGCTCGACAAAGCGGATGTCGCGGTGGGTGATGATGCCGACGACGCGATCGCCGTCGCCGGTCACCGGCAGTCCGGAGATGCCCTTGGCGCGGGTCAGCGCGATCACGTCGCGGATGGTTGCGTCCGGCCGCACCGTGATCGGGTCCTGGATCACGCCGCTCTCGTGCTTCTTGACGCGGCCGACCTCGCGCGCCTGGTCGGCGGACGTCATGTTCCTGTGGATGATACCGATGCCGCCTTCCTGCGCGATCGTGATCGCGAGGCGAGCCTCTGTGACGGTATCCATCGCCGAGGATACGAACGGCAGGTTGAGCCGGATGCCGCGGGTGAGGCGCGTCGACAGGTCCACTTCGCGCGGCAGTACGTCCGAGTACGCCGGGACGAGCAGGACGTCGTCAAAGGTGAGTGCTTCGTGGACGATGCGCATGGGCCGACTTCCCGGGCAGTCCGAATGAAGCGGCGCATTGTACGATGCTGCCGCCTCCGTTGACAGGGGCGCGTACAACGCCCGCCTCGCTTAGCATGGGCTATGGACGGCACGCGGGACATTTACACGGTCGGGCGGCTCAACCGTGAAGCCCGCGCACTGCTGGAAACCGGCCTGCCGTCGCTGTGGATCACCGGCGAGCTGTCCAATCTGTCGCGTCCCGCGTCGGGACACTGGTATTTCACGCTGAAGGACGCAGACGCGCAGGTGCGCTGCGCGATGTTCCGGCAACGCAACCTCTCCTGCCGCGCCGCGCCGAAGGACGGCCTGCAGGTGCTGCTGCGGGCGCGGGTCGGCCTCTACGAGGTGCGCGGCGACTTCCAGCTCGTCGTCGATCACCTGGAGGAGGCCGGCGAAGGCGAGCTGCGCCGGCGCTTCGAGGCGCTCAAGCTCCGCCTCGCGGGCGAAGGCCTGTTCGACGAGGCCCGCAAGCGCAAGCCGCCGCGGTTTCCACGGCGCGTCGGTATCGTGACGTCCGCGACCGGCGCTGCGCTCAGGGACGTCCTGCACGTGATCAGGCGCCGCTATCCGGCCATGCCCGTCGTGATCTACCCGGTTCCGGTGCAGGGCCCGGGCGCGGCGCGCGAGATCGCCGGGATGCTGACACTGGCCGACCGGCGGCGGGACGCCGACGTGCTGCTCCTGGTGCGCGGCGGCGGCTCGCTCGAGGATCTCTGGGCCTTCAACGACGAGGCGCTCGCGCGCACCATCGCGGGCCTCGGGTTGCCGCTGATTGCGGGCATCGGTCACGAAGTCGATTTCACGATCGCCGACTTCGTCGCGGACCTGCGCGCGCCGACCCCGTCGGCCGCGGCGGAACTCGCCGTTCCGGAGGCCGGCGCCTGGCTCGCCGCATTCGATTCGATGGCGCGCCGCGTCGCGGCCGGCACGACGCGCAATTTGAAGGCGCGACAGGAGTCGCTCGGCCGCAGCGCGCGGCGCCTCGCGAGCCTGCATCCGGCCCAGGCGCTCGCGCAGCGTGCCCAGCGCCTCGACGAGCTGCGGGAACGCGCACAGGCCGCCGTGCGCCGCGCGGTCGCGCTGGCCAGTGCCCGCCTCGCCCGCCAGGCTGCCGAGCTCGGCGGCCGTTCGCCCGTGGCGCGGTTGGCCGCGCTCGCCGCGCGTTTCAGCCAGGCGGGCGCGCTGCTGGCGCCGGCGATCCGCCATCGCCTTGCCGTGGTGGATGGCCGGCTGCAGTCCGTCGCGCGCGGCCTTCATGCGACGAGCCCTCTCGCGACGCTGGCGCGCGGCTACGCGATCGTGAGCCTCGCGGATCAGGGTCTCGTGGTGACCTCGGCTTCGGAAGCGCCGCCGGGAACCGAGATCGAGGCGCGGCTCTCGCGGGGACGCCTGCTTGCCCGCGTGACCGGCTCGCGGGACTGATTCAGCCCTCGCGCTTGCGGTCGCGTTCCTTGGTGCGGCGCTGGCGCGGCGTCAGCTTGTCGCGCCGGCCCTCGAACGGATTCTTCTCGCTGCGGAAGTCCACACGCACCGGCGTGCCCGACAGGCGGAACGCCTCGCGATAGCAATTCATCAAGTAGCGCCGGTAATCCTGCGGCGTCCGTTCGGCCTGTGCGCCGTGGACGACGATCACCGGCGGATTTTTCCCGCCCTGATGCGCGTACCGCAATCGAATTCGCCGCCCGCGCACCAGCGGTGGCTGGTGTTGGCGCATGGCCGCTTCCAGCACGCGCGTCAGTTCCGGCGTCGGCATCTCGCGCATCGACGCGGCGTAGGCGCCGCGCACCGAGTCCATCAGTTCGCCGACGCCGCTGCCGTGCAGCGCCGAGACGTAATGCAGCGGCGCGAAATCGAGGAAGCGCAGACGCGTCGCGATCTGGTCCTTGATGCCGTCGCGCTGTTCGGTCGAGACGTGATCCCACTTGTTGACCGCGATCGCGAGCGCCCGTCCGCGCTCGGCCACGATGCCGAGCAGCGTAGCGTCCTGCTCGGCGACGTTCTCTTGCGCATCGAGCACGCCGATCACCACATGCGCTGAATCAATCGCCTGTAACGTCTTGATTACGCTCCATTTTTCAAGAGTTTCCTCGACCTTGGAACGGCGCCGGACGCCCGCGGTGTCGATCAGCACGTACTCTTGGCCATCGCGCGTGAACGGCACCTGCACGCTGTCGCGCGTGGTAAACGGCTGGTCGAAGGCAATGAGACGCTCTTCGCCGAGCAAACGATTGATGAGCGTCGACTTGCCGACGTTCGGCCGGCCGACGACGCAGACGCGGATCGCGCGTCCGGTCTCGTCCTCGGCAGCGGGCGCAGGCGTCGCGCCGGCGAACACCTGATCGAGCAGGTCGTCGATGCCCTGGCGGTGCGCGGCGGACAGCGGCACGGGCTCGCCCAGTCCGAAGGCATGGAATTCGGCGACTGCTGTTTCCCCGTCCCGTCCCTCGGTCTTGTTGACGACGACCGTGACCGGCTTGCCGCTTTTGCGCAGGACCTCGGCGACGAAGTGATCTGCGGAATCGAGACCGCTCTGGCCGTCCACGAGGAACAGCACGTGGTCGGCGCCGTCGATCGCGCGCTGGGTCTGTTGCGCCATCAGCTGCATGACGCCGCGCGGCGATTCGACCAAACCGCCAGTGTCGACGACGATGAAGCGCCAGGGCTCCGACTGTCCGAAGCCGTACTTGCGGTCGCGCGTGAGGCCGGGAATGTCCGCGACCAGCGCGTCCTGCGTGTGCGTCAGGGCATTGAAGAGGGTCGACTTGCCGACATTCGGCCGGCCGACCAGCGCGAGGACTGGCAGCATGACATGCGGTTCCGGTCGCGGGTCAGCCGGAGCCGCGGCGAGCCGCGCGCCAGGCTTCGACTTCGCCCGAATCCGTCTGAAACAGCAGCAGGTCGCCCGCCGCGACCGGCGTGTTGGTGATGCGGCCGCTCGACTTCTCGCGCGCGAGCAGGTCGCCTGTGACGGCATCGATCCAGTGCACGTAGCCGTCGTAGTCCCCGACCACGAGCGCCTCGCCCACCAGTGCCGGGCCGGTCACGGAACGATTCAGCAACTGCTCCTGGCGCCAGATCTCAGTGCCGTCGCGGCGCCGGAGCGCCACCACCGTGCTGTCGGCGAGCGTGACATACAGATAGGAGTCGTCCGTCGTGAGTCCGCGGTTGCTCGACAGGTCGCGTCCCCACCAGATTTGCCCGGAATCGCGGGCCAGCATCGTGATGCGCCCCTGGTAGCCGACGACGTATACGTCCTGGCCGGT
>JANNKZ010000250.1:0-9342 GCA_031396515.1 Gammaproteobacteria bacterium | reverse complement strand
GTACCTGGCGGAGCTGGACGCCCGGCTTCCCGACGACGGCAGCGTGCGGCTGGCGTTTGCCTGCACGGAGGTCGAAGATGGCACTTCGCCGGCCGGTCCCGCCTTGAGCCTGCGCCTGAGCGAGCGGATCGGTGAGGTGCTGGCATCGACAGTCGAACACCCGCTGGGGCGACTCGAGATCGTTGCGGGTGCGGCGCCGTCGTGAGGAGTCGCGAGATGCTGCGTTCCATCCTGCTTGCAATGGCTGCGACATTCCTGGTGTCCCCGCTTGCCGCGGCGGCTGAAATGGCCGGCGTGGTCAAGAAGGCGTCCGTCGATGTGTACGCGGAACCGAAACTCGATGCGCCGAAAATCTCGACGCTGAAGCGCGATGCCGCGGTCACGATTTCCGCGCAGCAGGGACTCTGGTACCAGCTGCAACTGGCTGTCGGCCAAACCGGCTACGTGCGCGTCAATGACATCCGCGTGACGAACGCCGCGACTGCCGATGGCGGCGGCACTCAACCGGGGCTCACGGCCGGACAGGCTGGTGCCGGACGCGCCACGGAAACCGCGGGCGTGCGCGGCATCGACGAAAGCGAGCTCAAGACGGCGGCATTCAACCAGGCCGAGCTCGACAAGATGACCGCGAATCGCGCGGCGGATTCCACCGCATCGGCGCATGCCGCGACCCAGGGTTGGGAAGCGACGAAGGTTGCTTACACCGCCGAAGCGAAACCGCAGAAGAAATCCGAGGCTTCCGCCAGCAGCGATTCCAGCGCCGGGACCGGGGCGCTCAACGCGGCCAAAGGAATGTTCGGGTCGTTGGGCAGCAGCGTGAATGCTGCCCTGGGCACGGCCGAGAAGATCAAGCCGAAATCCGAAGCGCAGCAATTGGCGGAGGAACTCGCGCTCGGTCCGCAGATCGCTGGCCGCGCGCTCGGCGCGCGCCCGTTGTGGGGCGACGCCGCGGCGCAGCAGCGCGTCAACGTGATCGGGCGCTGGATGGCGTCGCAGACGAGCCGGCCGGAGCTGCCGTGGTCATTCGGCATCATCGACGCGCCCGAGGTCGGTGCCTTCGCCGCGCCCGGCGGCTACATCCTGGTGACGCGCGGCTTGTACGAGCTCCTGTCGTCGGACGCCGAAGTTGCCGCCGTGCTGGGTCACGAGATCGCTCACTGCGTGCAGCGCGATCACTACAACGTGATCCGCAAGCAGGAAATGGCGTCGGCCGGCAAGGACATCGGCATGGGAGAAGTGCGGCAGGCAACGGCGGCAACCGAGGTCGCACAAAACCCGGCCGGCAGCGCCGCGCTCAACTTCGCGCTCCAGTACGTGGAAAAGCACGGCGCGACCATCCTGCTGACTTCGCTCGATCGCGCGGCCGAATACCAGGCCGACGAAGCCGCCGAAATCTACCTGGCGCGCTCGGGCATGAATCCGCTGGCGCTCTATGCGGTGTTGCAACGGATGGCGTCGCTCGGCCGCCAGTCGCCGAAACTGGCCTCGCTTTACAGGACGCATCCACCGCTCGATGATCGAATGGACCGCATCGACAAGCGCGGCTATCAGTCGCTGAAGGCGTATACGGGTCGGGAGTGACGGGTCCGGCGCTCGCGCGTCAGGAAACGGTGCCGCGCGGCAGAGGGGATGTCGAGATGAACTGGGGCGCATGGGCGATCGTCGTCTGCAGTGCGATGACAGCCGCGGCATGCTCGAAGGATCCCGCAACTCCCGCTTCCGCTCCGCCCACCGGTTCCGCCGCCGTCGCTGCGCCTGAAAAGCCGCCTCCGCCGACTTTCGTGAACATCGCCCTGGCCGACATGGGCGGCGCGGTCGAGGAGCTCGCCAGCAACTACGGCCCGGGATTCACCGGCCGCCGCCTGGTGGACGGACTGCCCGATACCACCTGGATCGCCGAAACCGGCTGGTGGATCACGTTCGAGTATCCGCTGGACGTGGTGTTTTCATTCTTCGAGCGCGAGCCCGCGTGGATCAAGGCCGTAACGATCGGGCTGGCTGCGGATCCGGCCTCGGCACCGAAAGACATCGAAATCTGGACCTCGATGACGGACCCCTACGAAAACTTTTCCCGGGTGGCGACTGCGACTCTCGAGGCAAAACCGGGCGAGCAGACCGTCGAATTCAAACCGCTCGAGGCAAAGTTCGTGAAATTGCGCGTGCTGTCCGGCGTCGCCCCGAAGACGCTCGAAATCGCCGAAGTGAAGGTCATCGAATCCGATCACCGCGGCTATACGCCGCTCTTCGTGCGTGCGCCGCTGGTGAAGCACTGGAAGGGCAGCCCGCGCGAAGCCGCGCAGCGCGGCCTCGACTGGCTGCAGCAGGCCGCGCCCATTTGGACAAAGAATGTCGGCAAGTGTTTCGGCTGCCACGTGCAGTCGCAGGTACTCATGGGCCAGGCGGTCGCCCTGAAGCACAACTATCGCGTAAACATGCGGTCCGTCGTCGAACTCGACGAGCAGATACGCTCGCAGGCCTCCTATGGCAGCTGGTTCGGGGGATCGCACTCAGCCGTGGTGTTCGGATCGATGGGCCTGGCCTATGCCGCGGAGGCGATGGGCGCTGAGACCGACAAGGGCCGCGTCGAGGCCTACCCGCAATACAGCGAGCTCGAGCAAACGGCGATACGCCTGATGGAACGACAGGCTGCGGACGGTTCGATGCCGGTCGACGAGGTGCATCCGCCCATCGTCCAGGGCCAGTTCATGACGACTGCCAATGCGCTGATCGCCATCGACTGGAACGCAAACCACTCCGACGATCAGAAGTACGACCGCTTCATGGAGAAGGCAGTCGCGTGGATTGCGGCCAATGAGCCCCAGACCACCCAGGACAAGATCTTCAAGGTCATCGCGCTGATGCATTACGGCACGCCGGACCAGAAGCGCGCGGCGTGGTCGGTGGTCGAGACGCTCGCGACCGACCAGCAAGCGGACGGCGGCTGGAAGGAAAACGAGAAGTCGGAAGGTTCGAATGCGATCGCGACCGGACAGGTGCTCTACGCCTTCAAGCAGGCGGGCGTGAGCATCCTCGGCGACATGTTCCGTCGTGGCGTGGATTTCCTGCTGACGCATCAGGCAAAAGATCCGAAGGCGCTCGACAACGGGGCCTGGGAGGCGATGAACACGCAGAGCAAGCAACCCTCGGCCTTCGCGCACACGATGTGGGCCGTCATCGGCCTCGCCGGCGCCTATGGCGCAGAGCCGACCGGGGCCTTGCGGATCGTCAAGCAGGAAGGCGACAAGCCGCCATCGCGCAATCTCGCCATCGTGCTCGATGTCTCCGGTTCGATGAACGCGAAGCTCGGCGGCACGACGCGCTGGAAGACGGCGTTGACGGTGCTCAAGGACGTCATCGGGGAGCTGCCCGAGGACTTGAATGTCGGTCTGCGCGTGTACGGGCACCGGCAGTCGTCGAAATCAAAGCAGACCTGCACGGATACGGAGCTCGTGGTGCCGATCGGCAAGCTCGATCGTGCGCGCATCGTCAAGGCGGCCTCAAAGCTGAAACCGCGCGGGGAAACGCCGCTGATCTATTCCATCCTGCAGGCCGTGGACGACCTCAAGAAAGCGGGCGGTGGTTCGGTGATCCTGATCACCGATGGCGAGGAGAGCTGCAAGGGTGATGCGAAAGCGGCGGCGACGCAGATCGCGGACTCCGGCGTCAATGTCACGCTGAATATCGTCGGCTTTACGATCACGGGCGAGGCGGTCGAAGCGGAGCTCGGCACGCTCGCCGGGTCCACCGGCGGCCGGTACTTCAGCGCACAGGACGGCGCACAGCTCTCGCGCGCGATGATGCTCGCGGCGCTGCATCGGCTGCCGTACGACATCTTCGACAGCTCCGGCAAGCTGCTGGTATCAGGCCAGACCAGCGAACTCAGCCGCGAGCTGCCGCCGGGTAAATACCGTATCCGCGTCGATGCGCTCGGGCAGCAGCTCGAGGAACCGCTTTCAATCGCTCCGAACGAGACCACCGCGATTTCACTGGGTGTCGAAGGAGATCGGTTCGTGGTACGCCATGAGGGGGACAAGAAATGAAGACGCGAATTGGCCGAGCCTTATCCCCGGTGATGCTTGCATGGATTGCATCGGTGCCAAGCATCGCAACAATGTTGCGTCCCCTGATCCGAATGGATCAGAGTCCGACGTGACCGTCGCTGCCGGAGTGCGCTCACTAATTCAGGTCAACGCTCGCCTCAGCGACCTCGAAGCCGCGGTACTGCAATCGATGCGTTGTGCCGGCCGGCAGTTCATAGACTACTGCGAAACGACGGGCGTGCCCCGGCGGGATTACGTCACCGTCATCCAGACGGCAGCCCAGTAGTCGAGTCAGCTCGGATTGCTGCACGAATGTTCCGGTGGAATCAACCAAGCGCAGCTGCTGTGACGTCGCGAACTCGATGCCTTGCGTGTCTTTCAAGTTCTGGATCACGAAATCGAGCACTACATTCTCGCGTCCAGCCGGCGGTGTGCCCAATGCCGCCGGCGTCGGTGGAGAGGGTAGCACCAGCACACGCAATGTGGATCCGTCCTCAATTGTCTGGACTGGCACAGGCCACGTGGGCTCGAACTCTTCTCCGGCTGGGACGATCAGACCAGCATTGTCAGCCGGTGCTATCAGGATACGGACACGTTGGGTGTCTGCCGGAACGAGGAAAGAAAGTTGGCCCTCGGTCGGGCGAGAAGCTTCAAACGATGGCATCGCTCCAAGGGGTCGCTTCAACCACGTGGCATCGAGGTCCACTGGTGAGACACAGCCGCGCTCATTCTGGGCCATGACCGACGATCGCAGATCGAGCTCAACATGGCTGCCACGCGCGCGACCGATCCCCTTTAAGCCGACGGTATAGTGTCGCTGTCCCGACGGCGCCGGTGGCGCGGCTGGGTCGAATCCGGCGTGGGTCACGGCGACCTGCAGATATTTGTTCGAACGCGGGGGGCCGCTGACCGCGGGGACACCAGTTGCGGTCGCGGCCTCGCCTAACTGCGCAGCGACTGCAGGTGTCGGCACCGCCGAAGCGCCACTCTCGGGCGAACTCTTGTCCGAGGGGCGCGGCGCCTCGCCACAGCCCCCAACTACTAGCGCCAGCGATAAGAACAGCAACTCCCGCGTCATATACCGCCCCCTACGACCTGAATTCGAGCTAACCCCACCGTTGCATCATTGTTGAAGGACGAGGAATATACTCGGTTACAACGCCGCCCCCCGAGATCAAACAAAGAAATCCCCGGGAGAGTTCCATGCGTCTGTTCTCAGTGAATTTGCGCCTGAAGCTCATCGTCTGGCTCGCGCCCGTCGTACTCGGCATCGGCTGCTCAGGCAAGACCGGCGAGGAACAAGGCAACGCGACCTCCTCCCAAGGTAGCGACGCCACGCCAGCTGCGGTTTCCTCCGCTGCGGTCAATGCGCTACCGGCAATTGAAACAAAGGATTTGAGCGCCCTCGTCGACTTGATCGTTGCGGACGCGGCTGAACTTCCGAGGACGGAATTCGAAACATCCGCGCTCGCGCGCTCGCTTGGCAGCGATCCGCATAAGCATTTCGAATGGGTTCGCAGCCACACCTGGTGGGTGCCATACCGTGGCCTGTTGCGTGGCGCACAAGGCGTCCTGCTCGACCGAGTCGGAAGCAACCTGGATCGCGCGGTATTGCTGGCAGATCTGCTCCGCACTTCCGGTCATTCCGTAAGGCTCGTGCACGCGCAAATCTCAGAGGCGCAAGCCAGCGAACTCATCCGCAAAACGCCGCCTCTGCCTGAGCGGCGTTTGTCGTCGGCCAAGCAAAAGCAACGGTCGGTCGAGCGAGAGAAGGCAACCGCGGCGATTCTGCCGGGCCTGGAAGTCGTGGTAGAGCAACAGGCTGCCCAGGCCAAGCGTCATTTCGTGGATGCGCGGCAACTTGTCAACTCCCAGATCGAGTTCCTAGAGGCCGCAATCCAGAAGCCTGCGAATGTGAACGGAGACGACGCACGGGCGGCGATTGCGGCCATGCAGGACTACTGGTGGGTCGAACATGAGAAGGATGGCAACTGGATCGCCATGGACGTGCAGCGGCCAGATGGCGTGCTTTCACCGGCGTTCGCTGCGAATGCCGAAACATTCACATGGAACACCGGAAAGAAGTCGCCATCCATACCCGATGCGAACTGGCACACGGTTCAAGTGCGGGTAGTTGTCGAACGACACGAGGGGAGCAGGACGTCAGAGTTTGTGGTCCTGGAAACGTCGGTGCGACCTGCGCAGGTCATCGACCGGCCAGTTTCACTCCTGCATATGCCAAGCCCCTGGCCGGAACGACCGTCCAGCAAAACTGATTCGAACGAGCGCAAGTCATCGGCGCTCTGGGTCAGCGAGTGGGTGCCGTTTCTTCAGATCGGTGACGACTTCGTCGTCCAGTCCGGATTCACCGAACGCGGCGAACTGAAGCGAAACCCAATAGCTCCCCTGGGAGAATTGGGCGGAGGCGGGCTTTTGGGCGGCATGGACCACGCTCTTGGCGGTGGCGACGAGGAAGAGACGACTGCAACTGCAGAATGGATTGAATATGAAATTCAGGTACCCGGTGCGCCAAGCCGAAAAATTCGTCGACCGGTATTCGATCTGCTCGGTCCTGCACGGCGAGCTTCAAACAGCCCTGACATGGCTCCAATTACCGATGCGCGCAAGCTCGAAAGATTCGAGGCGCTCGCGAGTCGCGTCGAGATTCTGCTCCAGGCCTGTAGTTTGACGCCTGAATTCGTTGCTCATCTTGCATCCGCCGATATTGTCGAGAACCAAGCCGCAATCAAGGAATTTGCCAAAGAGAAGGATCCCACAAAGGCCGGTACCCAGGCGGCCGACATTCTGGACCGCATCGATCCCAGGGGTCCGCTTAACCAATTCGTTCTGTTGCGCGCTGACATCAGCAGCCGACCGAATGATTGGTACATCGCGCAACCCAATGTGTTCAATTACCGGCTTTCGCTGGCGCTGGCAGGCCCTGGCCACGCCATAACGCGGGAATTGATCGACGTTGTCGCAAATCCAATTGCCGTAAGGGACGGCGCGAACCACGATCACTTCGCGGTTCGTCTACACCAGGGTGTCTCTGACACCGTTGCGGAGATGCTCGCCATCGGGGCGCCGCTGCGTGGCGCGGAGAACACCGCTGCGATGTTCGGCCAGTTGTCCGCGGAAGGCGACCGGGGCGTGGTAATTAACTCGCTTGACGTAACGAAGGCACGCAACCTTCCATGGCCACCAGACGAGTTGGCGAGAGTCTCGGCAGACGTGCAAGCCGGAAACGTCGTGGTAGTGCCGAGGAAGCCAGTGCGACTGAACGGACGGGAGCGAACCGGTTGGTGGCGAGTACATCTGCAAACCGGCGAGACCATTGGCGTCATGGATACGGGCTTTAACGCGGCAACGACCGATCAAACCAATCTACGTGCCATTCACGGGAGGCTACTCAAGTACAAGTTGAACAACTACAGGGACAGGTCGATGTTGCGACGCATGGCAAGCGATAACATGTCCCAGATGAGCAGGCGCGAACTTGACGATCTAGTCTTCTACAATCGCCTTGACAAAGTAATTGACCAACTGGTCCAGGCCATGATGATGGGTGCATGAGGGCCATTCGATGAGAGCAATCGTCATACTCGCCAGTGGTGGCTTTCGCGATGTGCCGACACCGATGCGGAACACGAACAACAGCCGCCCCTTGACAGCCTCCCACCGCCGGGCGCATACAACGCCCACCCCGGTTCACATATCAATCAAGAATGGGTGAACGCATGAACACTGCTTTGACGGTCCGCCTCGCGGCGGCCAGTTCGCTGATATTGCTCGGCCTCGCGCCCGCGCACGCGACTGACCCGCCGGGCATCGAGTGGGAGACGACCTCGCAGATGGTCATGCCGGGCCTGCCGTTCTCGCCGCCGCCGACGAAGCTCAAGGTCTGCACGCCGCGCGTCTGGACGCGCCCGCCTCCGGGCGGCGATCCGACTTGCGTGAACTCGGACTTCGTGCAGACCGGAAACAAGGTCACCTGGACGATGCAATGCAGCGGCCAGATGCCGATGACCGGCACCGGCGAGATCACCTTCAACGGCCCGGATTCCTACACGGGCGCGATCACGGCGACCGCCGACGGCATGACCATGACGATCAATTTGTCCGGAACAAAAATCGGGACCTGCAACAACCCGATTCAGTAGCGCGAGATCCGGCGACTGATCGTCGCCGGACGCTCCTGCTGATCGCTACTTTGTAAAGGCCGTCCGCAGCTTCGCGAAATCGATCGCCTGAACCATCGGGTCGATCCGCGCCGGATCGCCGGTGAACTCGACCGCGATGACATGCGCTGCGGTCGGCACCGCGCCCGCGCGCGGCGGCGCGGTCCAGCGCGTGGGCGGCCCGGTGCGCCAGGTGCCGAACAGCACCAGCGCGTGTCCCTCGTCGCTGGTCGCCGCGTCGCCCACCTGAATCCAACGTTGGGCAATAGACGCTCCGGCCGGTGGCGTGAAGTTCGTGGCGTCGGCGTTCCGCTGGAGCGCTATCTCATTCACGCGCACGCTGATGGTCATGGTCACATCGCGGCTGTATTCCTTGCCGGCCGCGCTGATCTGTGCCGCGGCGTCGCCTTCGTCGGCGATCGCCTTGTACTGGTTCTGAAGTCGTTCCATTTCGGGGCTGAGCTTCTCGGCGCCCGCAAAGTCGCCCTTCTGGAACAGCGCAACCTGGCGCGTGCTGAGCTGCTCCATCTGCTTCGCCACTGCGTCCAAGCGGGGCTGCTTCGCCGCCTGTTGGGCGTTGGCCTGGGCCGCGGCTTCACGGAATTTCTTGTCGCGCGCTTCCCGATCGTCGACGCGATTGTAGGTGCGCGATATGTTGTACGACCACGGCTTGGTCTCGACGTCGCGGCAGACTGAGTTGGCCACGGAGATCTCTTCGTAGCCGCCGATCTGCCATCCGGCCGGCGCGGGCGGGAGCGCAGCTTTCGCGATCTCGAGGATCGCCGTCATCCTGGCTTTCTCGGCCGGGGTCGCGTCACGGTAATCCTTGACGCAAACCCCATCGGCCTGCGCGATCGTGGCGACGCAAATCGCCGCGACGGCACCGATCAGTGTCGCCGTCACAGTCTTCGATCGCATGTGGGCGCTCCTCTCGCTACTTAACGAGGCGCAACGAAACGGGGTACCGATACGCCGTGCCTTCATTGGCCTTGATCGCGGCGATGATGATGAAGATCAGCGAGGCGATGCCGATCGCCATGAAGAGCGGGATCGTCAGCAAGGCGCCGATGCCGAGCGTCATGAAAGTCAGCATCAGCAGCACGAAACAGGCGAGCGACACGGTG
>JANNKZ010000014.1:0-2691 GCA_031396515.1 Gammaproteobacteria bacterium | reverse complement strand
CCTTTAGGTGTTTTTTTACCTAAAGGGATGCGACCCCTCTAGAACTTCCAGATGACGCCGACGGACGGGACCAGCCGCAGCGAGTCGACCGTTTCGACGTCGAAAACCGCCGGGTCGAATTCGTCCTCGATCTGGTATTCGACGCAGCAGGCGTTGGTGTGCACCAGCAGGTTGTTGACCTCGACGAACGCGGTCAACTCACCCGCCGTGCCGAGATCGAATCGGCGCGCGACGCGCGCATCGACGCGCGCATAGTCCGGGATCCGTTCCGCATTGCGCTTATCCACCGCGACCAGCGGAAACGGTTCCAGCGTCTCGAGTTCGATCGCCGTCGTCGGCCAGCCGCGATGCCAGGTCGCGGCGAGCGACGCTTCCCATCGCAGACCGCGCCAACTGACACCGCTGCTTGCATAATCGCGCTGGTCCCAGCTGCGGTGCAGCCATTCGCCGTCCACCCTGTCGCGCACCCGCGCATGCGTGTAGCTGAGCCAGCCGGAAAGGCTGCCGGCTTCGTAATTCAGCGAGAACTCCGCGCCCTCCGAGACCGCCTCGTCCGGTGCGATCACGATCCGGTCGGGCTTCAGCTCCGGCAGCACCACCAGTGTGTTGAGAAGATTCTCGTGGCGGATGAATGGATCGTCGTAATCCTTGCGGTAATACTCGGCCCGCAGCGTCAGCGCCGGCGTCAGGTCATGCTCGATGCTCAGCACGTCGTGCGTGGCACGCTGCGCCGGTTGGTAGCGCTGCTCGCCGTCCGGCACCTGCAGTTCGTTGATGGCCTGGGCCTGGTAATAGCGTCCCCAGCCGAGCCGCAGGCGCGTGCGCTCCGTCGGCCGCCACATCAACACCGCGCGCGGGCTCCAGTGCGACCCGTCGGATGCCAGCGACTCCGTGTCCCAGCGCAGGCCCAGATCACTCGCGAAAACGGTCGAGGGTTCGAAGCGCCAGTTCACGTACGCGCCGGTCTGGTGTCCGGATGGCTGCACGATGAGCGAGCGTGAGCGCGTCGGTTCGGTCTGCGCTCCCGGCGTCAGGAACAGCAATGCGAGATCAACCGTGTCCTCGTAGCGGTACGAACCACTTTGCTGGCGCCATTCGGCGCCCGCCTGCAACAGCGAGTGCGCGCCGAATCGCCGCCAGCCTTCCGCTTGCAATGACCAGATCGTGAAGTGGCGCTCGTCGTGAAGTTCGCCATCGCCGACGCCTGGCAGTCCGGCGGTGCCGACACGCTCGCTCTCGAGTCGCGTGTAAGCCGCCAGTACGCGGCCGCCCAGCCCGTCCGGCGCACCGAGATCGAAACGCAGCCAGTGGTACTGGTCGCGATAGTCCGCGACGGCTTCTTCCTCCTGGTCGTTGTCGGTCGCGACGATGCGGTCGTCGAACAGCAGTGAATTCGCCGAGATCCCGAGCCAGTCGTTGATGCGGCGCCCCGTGTGCGCGTAGAAATCCTGGTATTTCGGTTCGCCGATGTCGGCGTTGACCAGGTCGGCGTAGTAATCCTGGTTGCCGCGGCGCGCCGCGACCGCCCAGTCGCCGGCGCCCTCCGCGTAGGTGCCGCCCATGGTCACGCCGGCCGTGAACAGCGACAAGGTCGCCTGGCCGCGCAGTGTCCCTTCCGGCAGGCGCGGCGCGATATCTACGACGCCGCTGCTGCGGTCGCCGAAGATGGCCGGGAAACCGCCGGTATAGACCCGGATGTCGCTGATGATCCCGGGATCGATCGAGCTGACGGCCCCGAAAAAATCCTTCAGGTGATACGGGTTGTAGAGGCGCAGGTCGTCGAACCGCACCAGCGTCTCGGTGTCGGCACCGCCGCGCAGATGCACGCGTGCCGAGAAATCCTGGCGTGCAACGCCCGGCAGGCGCGCTACGGCCAGCAACGGGTCTTCGCCGATCTCGGGCAGCATTTCCAGTTGCGCACCGGTCAGTACCGCGGGCGATGCCGGCGCGTCAATGCCGAACCGGTAATGACTCGCGCTGACGATGACCAGTTCGAGCGGCGACGGCGCCGGGCGGTGCGCTGAACCCGGCACGGTCGCGCGTGGCGCGCGCGATCGCTGCCGCACGAGCAACAGGGGCGCCGTCCGGCCCGTCGGCAACCGCGATACCGTGCGGAGCGAGGATCTCGGCGAGCAGCGCCTTCGGCTCGATCGCGGCCGGTTCGTGCTCGACGCGCATCCAGGGCTTGATCAGGTCGCTGCTATAGAGGAGCTGGACTCCATTCGCGCGCAGCTGTTCGAGCACGGTCTCGATCGGAGCGCCGCTGTAGGTGGCGGCCTCGGCAATGCCTGCGAGGCAGGCGAGGAGCAGCGGCAGCTTGTTCACGGCTCGGGGCGGTCATTCGATCCTGGTTCGAATTTCCATTGTATCCCCCTCCAGCACGTATTCGAGGTCCGTCGTTGCGAGCATCGCCTCGAGGGCGGCGAGCGGCGTCAGGTGCTGGATATTGCCGTGAAGGATCGCGCTGGACGCCTGCTGCTCGACGAGCGGCGACTCGTAGCGCAGCTGGCGGCCGGTTTCGCGCGCGACCCAGGCGATCAGCTCCGATGCCGGCTTGCCGTCGATGTCCGGCGTCGGCGCGAGCGATTCGGCCCATTGCCATGACGTCGAATCGGCCGCGATGGGCGCGCGTTCGATCCCGCCCATGACGTCGATCGAGATCTCCTCGCCCGCGACGCCGGTCGTCGACTG
>JANNKZ010000235.1:0-2643 GCA_031396515.1 Gammaproteobacteria bacterium | reverse complement strand
CCGGTCTACGCCCCGGCGAGAAACTCTACGAAGAACTGTTGATCGGCAGCGACATCACCGGAACGGGTCATCCGAAGATCATGCGCGCAATCGAGCATTGCCCGAAATGGGTGGAGGTCAAGGATCTGCTGGCGGAACTGGATATTGCCGTGAGTCGCGCCGATTGTCAGCAGGTGCTGGATTTGCTTGAACGCGGCGTCAGGGAATACACACGCTCGGTGGAGATCCATGACCAAATCTGGCGGCAACGAAAGTCGATTGAAGCGTCGGCCGCGGCGGCAGATCCCAAGGTGACCCAGCTGCCTTACCGGCGCGCCTAGAAATCGCCCAATTGAACGGTTCAACCTGATGCGTCGGCGGCAAGAACAGTTTATCCCGCTAGGGGTGGTGTGCGCCGCAATCTGTCTGCTGGTCTCGCCCGCTGCCTGGGGAGACTCGGCAAAAAGCCGGTGGTCAGGGGCGATGACGATCAATCAACTCGAGTGGCAATACAGTTCCCATGCCGATTCCGTCGCTTGGGATGTCAGCGGCTGGATTGGCACGGCCGACAATCGCCTCTGGATTCTCGACGAAGGCGGGACCCACGTCGATGGCGCCGCCCGGGACAATCGCCTGGAACTCCTTTGGGGACACCCGATGGAGAGGTGGGAATTGCTGGTCGGGGTTCGCTATGACTCCGGATCGACGGCGTCGCGGACCTATGCGGCACTCGGATTCCAGGCAATGGCGCCGCTCGGCATCAAGGTCGAGACAACCGGTTACATCGGTGACGGTAGCCGCCTGGGCGACGACGTTCACGTGGGGTATCGAATCCAGGCTGAACGCGACTGGAGGCTTTCCAGCCTGCTCACGCTTCGCGGCAGGGCGGAGTATGAGCTCTGGAGCGAAGACCACGTGCGCTATGGCGAAGGCATCGGCCCGTCAGGAGCGCAGGCGGGCCTGCGACTGCACTATGCGTTTGGCGACGACGCTGCGCCCTACATCGGCGTCGAATGGTTCAGGCTCGCAGGTGACACGGCAGATCTCGCGAGACAGTTCGGGGAAACCACGAGTGAGACGCGCCTGGTCGTCGGCTTGCGTCTCCGTTTCTGAGGTTGGCGAGGCGGCCGGGACGCCGGCGCTGAGACTTCAGTCACCGTAGAAGCAGGCTTGCCTTTACCATTGCCACCGCGATCCGTTAGGCTGCCGCTCACTTTTCCCAACAAAATCAGGCCACTAACTTGCGCGTCACGATTTTCGGTTCCGGGTATGTGGGTCTCGTGACCGGCGCGTGTCTGGCCGAAGCCGGCAATGACGTCATTTGCGTCGATATCGACGCTGCCAAGATCGCGCGATTGAATGCCGGCGAAATCCCGATCCACGAGCCCGGTCTCGAGGAAATGGTGGCGCGCAATCGGGACAAGGGCCGCCTGAAATTCACGACCGACGCGAAATCCGCGATTGAACACGGCCTGTTCCAGGTCATCGCGGTCGGTACGCCACCCGACGAAGACGGCTCAGCCGATCTCAGCCACGTGATATCGGCGGCACGCACGATCGGCGAGCACATCCGCGAATACAAGATCGTCATGACGAAATCGACCGTGCCGGTCGGCACGTCGGACAGGGTCAAGGCGACCATTGCGGAGACGCTCAACGGCCGCGGCGCCGCGGTCGAGTTCGACGTCGTGTCCAATCCGGAATTCCTGAAGGAAGGAGCCGCGGTCGCCGATTTCATGAAGCCCGATCGCATCGTCGTCGGCACCGACAATCCGCGAACGGCCGAGCTCATGAAGGCGCTTTACGATCCGTTCACGCGCAATC
The DNA here is from genome assembly GCA_031396515.1 of Gammaproteobacteria bacterium. Classification (GTDB taxonomy): domain Bacteria; phylum Pseudomonadota; class Gammaproteobacteria; order Steroidobacterales; family Steroidobacteraceae; genus SCUD01. The sequence goes on along the minus strand of JANNKZ010000235.1, from coordinate 840 downwards.
ATCAACGCATGATCGTCATGGACCTGCGTTCCGCGGAGCTCACGAAGTATGCCGCGAACGCCATGCTGGCGACCAAGATCAGTTTCATGAACGAAATGGCGAACATCGCGGAGCGCCTGGGCGCCGACATCGAAATGGTCCGCACCGGCATCGGCTCCGATCCGCGCATCGGCTATTCATTCATTTATCCCGGCGCCGGATACGGCGGTTCCTGCTTTCCGAAGGACGTCAAGGCGTTGAAGCGCTCGGCGAGCGACGTCGGTCACGACGCGCAGCTGCTCGCCGCGGTGGAGTCGGTGAACGACCGGCAGAAAAAAATCCTGTTCGACAAGCTGTCGCGATATTTTGGCGGCAAGCTCAGCGGGCGCACCATCGCGATCTGGGGGCTGGCATTCAAGCCGAATACCGACGACCTGCGCGAGGCGCCGAGCCGCGTGCTGATGGAGGCGTTGTGGAAAGCGGGCGCCCGCGTTCGCGCCTATGACCCGGTTGCCATGCCGGAAGCGAAGCGCATTTACGGCACGCGCGCGGATCTCGAGTTGTGCGCGTCGGGCACTGCCGCGCTCGAAGGTGCGGATGCGCTCGTGATCTGCACGGAATGGCAGGAATTCCGCAGCCCAGATTTCGCCGCGCTCAAGTCGCTGCTCAAACAGCCCGTGGTCATCGACGGCCGCAACCTGTACGACCCCGCATTGATGGCGCAGCAGGGCGTACGCTATTTCGCGATCGGTCGGGGCGAGCGCCTGCCGGACTGAAATAAAATCAACTTCACCCGTCAAGTAGCTGTCTGCAGGCCATTTACTTGGCACAATGCAAGGCCCGACGGCGCCATTTCGGAGC
>JANNKZ010000465.1:0-5066 GCA_031396515.1 Gammaproteobacteria bacterium | reverse complement strand
GAGACCCTGCTGCGCCAGCAACAGCGGGTGATCTCCGCGTACTTCGGCGATTGCCGCGCGCTCGCGGACAAGCTGTCGCAGAGCGCCGGGCGCGTCGGCGTCAGCCGCGAGCTCGAAGCGCGCATCGCCGAGTACCACATCCTGCTGCCGAAAGCGCGCGAGGCGGCGTCGACCCGCCACGACCGCATGCCGTACCGCATTTTCCTCGCCCAAGTCGCGGAACGGCTGCGCACCACGTACGACGGCCGCCCGAACCATTACGAGTCGGCCGCGCAGTTCATCCGCGACCTCGAGCTGATCGCCGGGAGCCTGCGCGCCAACCACGGCCGCCATGCCGGACTGTTTCCGGTCGAGCGCCTCATCTGCCGCGCGCGCACGTTCGGGTTCCATCTTGCAACGCTCGACGTGCGCCAGCATGCGAGCGTGCACCGCGACGTCGTGCGCCAGGGACTCGGCCGCGCCGACTGGTTCTCCACGAAGTCCTCGCAGCGCTCGAAGCTGCTCTGCGATTCGTTGACGCGCGACCTCGGCCCGAGCGGCACCTTCGACGCCGTTGGCCGCCGCACGCTCGCCGTGTTCGAGGCGATGATGCAGGCGCGCTTCAAGTACGGCGAACGCGCGATCGGCGACTACATCGTGAGCGGCACCGAGGCGCCGGACGACGTGCTGTCAGCGCTCCTGCTCGCGCGCTGGGCCAACGTCACCGACCGCGAGACGCGCGAAGTGCCGCTCGACGTCGTGCCGATGCTCGAATCGGTGGGCGCTCTCGAAGGCGCGGGGCCGCTCCTCGGCGAGTTGCTCGCGGAGCCGAGCTACCAGCGGCACCTCGGCGCCCGCGAGCGCCGGCAGACCGTGCTGCTTGGCTTCTCCGAGAGCATGAAATCGATCGGGCTTGCGGCCTCGCGTCACGCGATCTACCAGGCGCAGGCCGACCTGATGAAATCGGCCGGGGACGCAGGCATCGAGCTCAGCCTGTTCTACGGCCGCGGCGGTACGGCGAGCCGCGGCGGCGGGCCGCTCGACCGGCTCGTGCAGAGCGCGCCGCCGGCCGCGACGCGCGGACGGCTGCGGGCGACGGAGCAGGGCGAGGGCATCAGCAACAGCTACGGCTTGCGCCGAATTGCGCTGCGCACTTTCGAGAAGGCGGTGTTCGCGGTGATGCTCGACCGCTTCGAGTCGCCGCTGCCGGCGGCGGCGGCGGCCGGCCTGCAGTCGCTGATGAAAACGATCGCGGACGCGAGCCGCGCGCGCTACCGTGCGCTCGTGTTCGACCGGCCGGAATTCCTCGCGTATTTCCGGGACGTCACGCCGATCGACGTGATCGAGCGCATGCAGATCGGCGGGCGCGTGGCGCACCGCGCCGGCACCGGCGTCGACGGGCTGCGCGCCGTGCCCTGGGTGTTTGCCTGGACCCAGAGCCGGCACGTGCTGCCGGGCTGGTTCGGCGTCGGCAGCGGTCTCGACGCCGCCGCGCGCGAGCACAGCGCCGCGGCCCTGGCGAAGGCCTGGGCCGACTGGCCGTTCCTGGTCAACCTGCTGGATGACGTCGAGATGGACCTCGTGCGCGCCGACCTCGAGATCGCCTCGCATTACGATGCGCTTGCGGCGGGCGACGTCGGCGCCATCATCGAGGAGATCCGCCGCGAGCACGCGCTCACCAGGCGCTGGGTCACCTGGGTGAAGGGCGAGGTAGACCTGCTCGACAGCCGCCCGCAGATGCAGCGTTCGACTCTGCTGCGCGCGCCGTATCTCGACCCGGTGCACCTGATGCAGGTCGACCTGTTGAAGCGCTGGCGCGCCGGTGGGCGCAGCGATGCGGCGATCTTCGACGCCCTGCTCGCGAGCGTTTCCGGGATCACGCTCGGATTGCAGGCGACCGGGTAGGGCGCGGAAGCGGCATGGGCGTACCAGTGGCAATGACGGCACCGGCGCGGACGGTCTGCGTGTATTGCGCGTCGAGCCGCATTTGCGACGCGATCTACCACGAAGTCGCACACCGGCTCGGCGGGCTGCTCGCCGCGGCCGGCTGCCGCGTGGTGTACGGCGGCGGCCGCTCAGGATCGATGGGCGCGCTTGCGGAAGGGGCGCTTGGCGCGGGAGGCCAGGTTGTCGGCGTGATTCCGAAATTCATGGTGGACCTCGAATGGGGCCACGACCGGCTGTCGGAACTGCACGTGGTCGAGGACATGCGAACACGCAAGCACGAAATGTTGACGCGCGCGCAGGCGGTGGTCGCGCTTGCCGGCGGCACCGGCACGCTCGAGGAGTTGCTGGAAGCGCTGACGCTGAAGCGGCTGGGGCTGTACCTCGGGCCGATCGTGATCGTCAACACGCGCGGCTATTACGACCCGCTGCTCGCGCAGTTCCGGGACGCGATTGCGGGCCGCTTCATGGACGACCGCCACGAGGAGATGTGGACGGTGGTCGACGGGCCGGACGATGTGCTGCCCGCGATCGAGGCCTCGCCGCAGTGGAACGCGGGCAATCGCGACTTCGCGGTGGCGCGCTGAATCGGCTAAAATTCCCGCCATGAACGACGAACGACCGGGCGACCCGCAGATGAATGCGGCGGCCCTTTACCGCGAAGACATATTCACCGACCAGCGCGTGGGCACCGTGCGGCGCCTGACGCCCGTAACGGCGCTGGGTGCGGACGATCCGGCGCGCCCGACAATCTTCATCGGGCAGGCGACCGTCATGACGCCGATGGGATCGCTGCCGCTGTCTTTCGAACTGGAAGGCAAGACGCTTGCCGAAGCCGTTGCGTCCTTCGGCCCCGCGGCCCAGCACGCAATTGAAGACGCCGTGCGCGAGCTGCAGGAGCTGCGGCGGCAGGCGGCGTCATCGATCGTGATTCCGGATGCCGGGGCCGCCAGCTTCAAGGGCATGGGCGGCAAGGGCGGCCTGCAGATCCCGTAACGGGGCTCGGTCGCCATTCTCGCGCTGGCCGCCAGACGGGTGGTGAGCGAGCGAATTTTCCGATTCTTCTCTTCTGAGCGAGCGAGCCAGCCCGGCCGGCGGCCAGCGCGAGAATGGCATGCGTCCCCTTTGCCGGAGCTGCGGCCCTGCTTACTGCGCGGCCAGGTACTTGCCGAGCCAGCCCTGCACTTCCTGGTAGAAGTAACGGCTGTTCTCGCCCTTGAGGATCCAGTGATTCTCGTCCGGGAACAGCACCAGGCGGCTCGGCACCTGCTGGCGCTTCAGCACGGTCCAGAATTCCAGGCCGTTGTTGTACGGAACGCGGAAGTCGCGCTCGCCAAAGGTCACGAGGATCGGCGTTTTCAGGCGCTTCGCCTGCCAGAACGGGCTCTGGTCACGCCACACCCGACCGCCATCCCACGGCGGGCCGTCGAGATTGCGCTCGCGCGAGTACGCGATGTCGCTCGTCGTCCATTGCGACTTGAGATCGAACAGTCCCGCATGACTCACGAGCGCGCGATAGCGCGTCGTTGAAACGGCGAGCCAGTTCGCCAAGTGGCCGCCATAGCTCGCGCCGCCCGCTGCCTGCCGGCTCGCGTCGATGAACGGAAAGCGCTTGATCGCCTCGTCCGCCGCCTGGTTGATCTCCTCGCCGGGTCCCTTCAGCGGATCGCCCTGGATCTTCTGCGCGAATTCCTCGCCGAAGCCTGTCGAGCCCGAATAGTTCGGCATCACGACCACGTAGCCAGGCGCCGCCAGCAGGTGATAGTTCCAGCGGATGAAGAACTGGTCCTTGAACATCGTGTGTGGACCACCGTGGATCAGCACGAACAGCGGATATTTCTTCGCCGGATCGAATTCCGGCGGCAACGCGACCAGGTTGTGGATGCGGCGGCCACGCTTCGAGGTGAACCAGAATTCCTGCAGCGGCTGCCAGTCGATCGCGGCGGCCCGCTCGACGTTGAACGCGCTGAGCACGCGGCGTTCGCCCGACGACGGATCGATGCGCACGAGTTCCACCGGGTTCACCGCGCTGTCCCAGTTGGCGACGATCAGGGGTGCGCCTTCGTCGCCTCCGACTTCGAGCGCGGCGAGCGAGCCGCGCTCGAGTGTGCCGACTTCCTTCACTTCGCCGCCAGTCGCGGCCACGGAGTACAGCCGGTCGTGACCGGCATCCTCCGCCAGCAAGTAGATGCGCTCGCCATCGGGCGCCACCGCGAAATCGCCGATCGAACGATGGAAACCGAATGCGACCGGTCGCGGCGTCGTGCTCGCCCAGTCGAAGCGGACGAGGCGCTCGTCGTTGTAGACGAAGCGCGTTTGCGGTTGCTGGCGCGCATAGAGCGCCGAGCCGTCCGGGGCGAAGGCGGGTGCGGTATAGCTGCCTTCGTCGCCGGTGAGCCGGCGCGGCTCGCCGCCGCCGGCGGGGATCACGTACAGCGACTGCCGGACATCGGCCCGCGCGGCCTGGTCGCGCGCGGTCGTCGCGGTGAACACGATCGCGCTGGCGTCCGGCGACCAGGCGGCGTCCATCAGCTCGCCGTCGTTGCCGAGTTCGCCGCCGAAGCCCGGATTCCTCGCAAGCTCCGTACCGGCCAGCAGGTCCACCGGTCCGGCGCCGGGCCCGAGCACCTGCAGCATCAGCGTCGGGCGCCGCTCGTCGAGCCAGCGATCCCAGTGGCGGATCGGAAAATCGTCGAAGGCGCGAGCGTTGTACTTGCGCGCCTTGCGTTCCTCCAGGCGCTGCCGGTTCGCCGTGTCGTCCGCGGCGCCGGGAAAGATCATGCTGGCGAACAGGATCGCGTCGCCGTCGGGCCGCCACAAGGGCCGGCTCGCGCCGGTCGACACGTCCGTCACGCGCTCCGCCTCGCCGCCTCCCGCGATATCGAGCACGTAGATCTGCGTCTCGTCCTGACCCTCGCGCTTGGCCGCGAAGGCAATACGGCGCGAGTCCGGACTCCAGGAGGGATTCGATTCGCTGCCCAGCGAGAACGTCAGGCGCCGCGGCGGTGCGCTGCCGTCGGTTGCCACCAGCCACAGGTCGCTCGATTTTTTGGCGTCGTCATAGGCGGGCTCCGAGACCGGCACGATCGCGAATCGCCCGTCCGGCGACAGCGCCGGATTGCCGACGCGCTTCATGAGCCAGA
>JANNKZ010000449.1:0-1557 GCA_031396515.1 Gammaproteobacteria bacterium | reverse complement strand
GGCCGCGGCCGTTGCCGATGCGCTGCCGGGCCTGCGCAGCGGCGACGGTCCCTATGGGATTGAAGGCCGCGAGTACGGCGAGGGCGCCGCGCGCCCGTTCGCGCGCCACGTGACGACGAGCCCGTCCTACTTCGAGACGTTTCGCATGGCGGCCCTGCAGGGCCGCTTGCCGGACAGCCGTGACAGCGCCGACTCCATGCCGGTCGCGGTGATCAACGAAACGATGGCGAAGGAAGTGTGGCCGGATGCGGCGCCGATCGGTGCGCGCATCCGCTTTGACTTCAAGGCGGAAGCCGGCTTCCGCACGATCATCGGCATCGTGCCGGACGTGGTCCATGACGACGACGGCACCGTCGAGGCGACTGTGTACACGTCGGCCAGCCAGTCGCCTGAGCGGTTCATGAGCATCGCCGTGCGCGGCGATGGTGACCCGCGCGCGCTCGCAACCGCGGTCCGCACCGCGCTCGCCCAGACCAGCCCCGACCTCGCGCTCTACTGGGTCCGGAGCCTGGACGAGGCGCGCATGATCCAGACTGCGGGCTACCGCATCATCGGCACGATCTTCGGCGTGTTCGCAGTCGTGGCGCTGGTGCTCGCGGCGGCGGGCCTGTTCGGCGTGCTGGCGTTCCACGTCGGCCAGCGCACGCGTGAGATCGGCGTGCGCCGCGCGCTCGGCGCACCCGACGGCAAGATCCTGCGCCTGGTCATGCGCGCGAGCGGCGTACAGATCCTGATCGGCATCGTCATCGGCATGGGCCTGCTGCCGCTGATGGGCCGGGCGCTCGGAGATATCCTCAACGACAGCCCCTACGACCCGGCCATCTACTCGGCCGTGCTCGCGATCATGCTCGTTATTGCGGTGGCGGCAACCCTGATGCCCACTCGGCGCGCCCTGAAGATCGATCCGGCGGCGGCATTGCGCTACGAGTGACGGCGGGTCACCATCCCGCCTGATGCAACCGCGCATTCTCATAGCGGACGATCAGGCGGACATCCTCTCGGCGCTGAAGCTGCTGCTGAAGCGCGAAGGATTCGACGTCGCGACCGCCACTTCCCCGGCCGGCGTGCTGGACGTTGCCGCGCGCGAGCACGTGGATGTCGCGCTCGTGGACCTCAACTACACGCGCGACACGACCTCGGGCGAAGAGGGCCTCGAGCTCGTCGAGCAGCTGCGCAAGCAGCACCACGACCTCCCGGTCGTCGTGATGACCGCCTGGGCGACCGTCGAGGTCGCGGTGCAGGCGATGCGCCACGGCGCGAACGATTTCCTCGAGAAGCCCTGGAACAACCAGCGGCTGTTGTCGGTGCTGCGGAACCAGGTCGCCCTCGCCCAGGCGCGCCAGCGCGGCCGGCGGCTCGCCGACGAGAACGCGATCCTGCGCGCCAGCGATGGCGCAAACCTGATTGCGACCTCGCGGCCGATGCAGGAAGTCGAGCGGCTCGCGCGCCAGGTCGCGCGCTCGGACGCGAGCGTGCTGATCACCGGCGAGCCGGGCACCGGCAAGAGCCTGCTCGCGCGGCTGATGCACGACTGGTCCGACCGCGCGGAGAAATCCT
>JANNKZ010000447.1:0-1718 GCA_031396515.1 Gammaproteobacteria bacterium | reverse complement strand
TCTCAGGATGCAGAGGCGGCGGCGCGCATCGGCGAGGCGCTGCGAGCTGCCGGCGTCGAGGTGTGGTTCGACCGCAGCGAACTGCGCGGGGGAGACGCCTGGGACTCGCAGATCAAGAAGCGAATTCATGACTGCGCATTGTTTCTGCCGATAATTTCGGCGCACACCGATGCGCGGACCGAGGGATATTTCCGGCGTGAGTGGAAACTCGCGACGCGGCGTCTCCTGGACATCGCGGACGACGCGGCCTTCCTGGTACCGGTCGTAATCGACGACACCCACGACGCCGACGCGCGGGTACCCGAAGAGTTTCTGCACGTTCAGTGGACCCGGCTGCCGGGTGGTGAGACGTCCCAGGCGTTTGCCCATCGGGTACGCCAGTTGCTGGGCCTGGATCCCGCTCCTCTACCCACTGCGAATGCAACTGCAACGGGGAAAGTTGGGCCAAGCGCCCGAAGAGTGGGTTCTGTCCGGACAAGTAGTACGTCGCTGGTGCGCCGGTTCGCCATTCCCTTCATTGCGCTTCTGCTGGTTCTGGGTGCCGGGGCCTTCTGGTACTTCCAAAGCACGAGCGACTCGCCTGCGGCGAATCCGGTACTCGCAACGGTGTTGCCGGTTGCAGCCAACGACAAGTCGATCGCGGTGCTGCCGTTCGCGGACATGAGCGCGGGTAAGGACCAGGAGTACTTCGTGGATGGCCTGTCGGAGGAGTTGCTCAACTTGCTGGCGAAGCTGCCCGAGCTGCGCGTGATCGGGCGCACCTCGTCGTTCCAGTTCAAGGGACGGAACGAGGACCTGCGGGTAATCGGCGAGAAGCTCAACGTCGCACACATCCTGGAGGGCAGCGTGCGAAAGTCCGGCGAGAAGTTGCGAATCACCGCGCAGCTCATCCGGGCTTCCGACGGTTCCCACCTCTGGTCACAGAGGTACGACCGTACGCTCGACGACATTTTCGTCGTGCAGGACGACATTGCCGGAGAGGTGGTCAAGGCGCTGAAGCTGACGTTGCTCGTCTCGACGTCCGTGACGCGCTCCAGACCCGTGAATCCGGAGGCCTACAACCTGACCTTGCAGGGGCAATTCTTCGTCGAGCGTCGCGGCCAGAAGGACCTCGAACGTGCGGTCGAATACTTCCGACAGGCGCGCGAGCGCGATCCCGACTACGCCCCGGCCTGGGCGGGTCTCTCTGCGGCATATGCGACTCAGGCCGACAACGGTTTCGTGCCGGCTGCGGACGGTTATCGGCGGGCGCGCGAGGCGGCGGAGAAGTCGCTGGCGTTAGATCCCCAATTCGCTGCCGCGTATCTGTCGATGGGCTTGATCCAGAACAATTACGACTGGGACTGGGAGGGCTCGGACGCCAACTATCGCAAAGCATTGGCCTTGGAGCCCGGCAAAGCCAAGGCCCTCAGACGCGTCGCCGGCCAGGCCGGGAACCTCGGACGCTGGAGCGAAGCGATCGACTTGGGGAAAAAGGCCATCGAGCGCGATCCGCTGCAGCCGAACTCCTACAGCAACCACGGCCTAAGTTTGCTTGGAGTCAACCGCGATGCGGAAGCCGAGGCCGCGTTTCGCAAGGCGCTCGAACTCGAACCTGACGGGGCCTTTCGACATCAGGCCGTCGGGCTGGCCCTGGTCCTGCAGGGCAAGAACGACGCGGCGCTCCGGGAGATGCAGCAGGAAACTACAGAGACCTGGCGGCTCGCAGGATTGCCGCT
>JANNKZ010000421.1:0-3889 GCA_031396515.1 Gammaproteobacteria bacterium | reverse complement strand
GCCCCGTTGAAAATCCTCTTCATTTTGGTTCCCCCTGATGCCGGGCAATGGCTGGCCCGGTGACAGCGCGCGAAGTATAGACCTGCGTCGATGCCCCGTCGGATGATTCCAACAGCATTCCGCTGCGGGCCACGTTGACCGCATGAGCTCGTGGCGCGACTGTGCAGAGTGCCCTCCAGAAAACTCTCCCGTTACCGTGCGAAACGCCGCACACACGGCTGATGCCGTCCTACAGCAACAAAGGATTTCCGGCGACATTGGCGCCCGTGCTCCGCACCTACACTCGCCCCGACTCAAACCGCATCGCTGAACGGACAAGGGGTGTCACATGGAAAGGACGCAAAGTTCGGGCACGCAGGCTGCTGCCCGCCGCCGCCGGACGGCATCGAAGGACGCGATCGCCCTGCTGAAGGCCGATCATCGCGAAGTCGACGGCTGGTTCAAGCAGTTCAAGCGGACGAAGAGCGAGGCGCGCCGCCGCAAGCTGGCCGAGAAGATCTGCCAGGCGCTCAAGATCCACATGACGATCGAGGAGGAGGTCTTCTATCCCGCCTTCCTCGCCGCGACCCAGGACCGCGCGCTGCACCACGAGGCCGAAGTCGAGCATGAGGGCGCGAAGCGCCTGATTGCCGAAATCGAGTCCACTCATGCCGGCGATGACTACTACGAGGCGCGGGTGACGGTGCTTTCGGAGATGATCAAGCACCACGTCAAGGAAGAGGAGCAGCCGGGCGGCATGTTTGCCGAGGCGCGGAGATCCGACATGGACCTCGACGACATCGGCCAGCAGTTGCAGGAGCGCAAGCAGCAGCTGAAGAACGGCGGGTCGCGCGGCAGCCTGATGGAGACGCTGCGCGGTAATTGACCGTGCGCCGGTTCCAGCACCGGCACGCCGGCTCTCACTGATCGGTCGGTCGGAACACCCGGCAGCCGAACACGGGACCTGCCGTGAAGCCGGTTTCCGGCTGGAACCTGAGCCGCACGGTGGACTTGCCGGCGAGCAGCGCGGCGGGCAGCGGGTAATCACGCTCGATAAATTCGCCCAGGTGTTCGCCCTGCAGACGAACGGTCGCGATGCGCCGGCCGTCGATCTCGATGTGGAAGAAGCGATCGCGCTCGCCGCCCCAGTAAGTAGCCCTGAGGACGAGCGGTTCGTCCCGCACCACGGCATCGAACTCGAAGTATCCGCCGGTACGCGCGTCACGCCCGGGGCGCGTGCGGTAGGACACGGCATAGGAAATATCGCTCTTCAGCTGGTGCCGCTGTTCGTCGGCGGTATCGCCGAGCCGGATGACGTCCACGGAACTCGCGTCGAGCGCGGCCAGGCGCAGACGTTCCTCCGCGTGTACTGCCAGGGCCGCTCGCCATTCGGCCGGCGTGTAGCGCCTGAAATAGACCGCCGTGCGACGGTCGTACTGGCGATAGAACGGTGCTAAGTGCAGGTCCGCCGGCTGGCCGACGCCGACGCTCCTGAATTCCGCGCGCGCGAGATCCGTCGCCTCGATCGCGGCGAGCGGATTCTCGCCGACGAGCGCGGGTTCCGGCCCGTCGAATGGTTCGCTGGCAGGCCCGAGATCCGCCGCGAGCACGAGGGGACCGTGGAGTAGGGCGACGAGTCCGTCGTCGTCGGGCGTCGGCTCGAAGCGCAGCGTCATCGGCAGCCGCAGCTCGATGCGATCGCCGGCGCGCCAGCGCCGGTCCACCATCAGGTAGCCGGGCATTGACGCGTGTGATTGCCAGGGGCGGCCATTGACCGCCAGCGACGGCGCGGTGCACCAGGCCGGAATGCGCAGTGCGATGGCGAAGCTCGGCTGGCTCCCGATCGAGGCGACGCGCACGGTGATGCGGTCGTCATAGGGGTATCCGGTTTCGAGGGCGACGCGCGCGTCACGCTCGCGCCAGTGAAGCTCGGAAGGCACGAACAGGTTGAGGTACAGCGTCGCATCATCCTGCCACCAGGCCGAATCGCCGTGCTTCGCATGGCTCTCCATGCCGGTGCCGACACAGCACCAGAAGGAATCGAACGGCTCGGAGAAATCTCGCGCGGCGCCGCTCATCAGCGGCACCATGTAGGCGAACGCGCCGTCGGCCGGGCGCTGGTGCGCCAGGATATGGTTCAGGTGCGCGCGTTCGTAGTAATCGAAGTAGGCGGCATCCGGCTCCAGCGCATACAGGCGCCGCGTCAGCTTCAGCATGTTGTAGGTGTTACAGCTCTCGCAGGTCTGCTCGGTGACGTAGCGCGAGATCGATCCCGGTTCCTGGAAATTCTCGCGGTCGCTGTTGCCGCCGATCACGTACGAGCGGCCCGCGGTCACGGCGCGCCAGAAGAAGCGCGCGCCACGGTGCTGCGCCGGCAGTCCCTCGGTCTCGTGCAGGCGCGCGAGACCGATCAGTTTCGGAATCTGGGTGTTCGCATGCAGGTGCGCGAGTTCATCGCGGCCGGCCATCAGCGGATCGAGCACGACATGGTGGTGAAAACGTTTCGCGAGCGCGAGCCAGCGCTGCTCGCCGGTGCGGGAATGGAGTTCCGCGAGCGACTCGCTCATGCCGCCGAACTCGGTCGCGAGCACGGATTGCATCTGCGCCTCTTGGAGCGGCGCGAGCGCGCGTTCGACGTAGCCGGCGATGCCGGCGGCGACTTCGAGCGCCGCCGCGCTTCCGCAATGGCGGTTCGCCTCGAGCAAGCCCGCCAGCAGCTTGTGCCAGTTGTAGAAAGGCGCCCAGGATCCGTTCAGGTAGAAGCGCGCCGGGCGGATCTCGCCGCGCGCGATCTCCTCGAAAACGCGGCGGCCAGGCTCGATCCGCCCGTCGTCGGTCCGGCGCGTGAATCCGGCGACGAAGCCGTCGCCGCCCGCGCGCTGGCAGCTGCGCAACTCTGCCACGATGTAAAGTGCGCGCCGGAGGCAGTCGGCGTCGCCGGTCTGCGCGTGCATCAGCGAACAGGCGCTCAGGTAATGCCCGAGCGAATGGCCGGCGATCGTCTCCTGCTCCCAGCCTCCGTAGGGCGCGCCTTTCGTTTCCAGTCCCGCCTGCGCGCGATAGGCATGCAGTAACCGGTCGGGCTCGAGGCGCAGCAAATAGGCACGGTTGGCTTCGACGGCGTCCCGGTAAATGGACGGCGTCAGCCGCACGTCGGCGAGCGGCATTGGTCGGACGGGGCCACCCGATGCCGCGGTACGCAATACGCGCGGCGCACAGGCGGTCGCCAGCGTGGCGGTCACCGCGCCCGCGAGCAGGCGGCGTCGCGACAAGACGAACGGCAGATGCATCGAGACCTCCCGAGTCCGGCCTGAGTGTAGACTCATCGCCGGATGGCGGCCCCGCGGCCGCCGCGCACTCAGGGGCACGGACATGCGGGTAGTAATGGGGATCGGACTGGCGGCAGGCCTGTTGCTATCGTTGGCGGGACAGGTTTTGGCACAGGTCACCGCGGATGCGGCGCCTGGCGAGGAATCCGCGGCGGATTCCACGGCCGCTCCGGCTGCCGATGAACCGAATCCGTTTGCGGAACTGAACTGGCTCGTCGGCCCGACGGCGGTCAAGGTCGGCGAGCATGCAAGACTCACGGTGCCCGACGGGTTCATGTTTCTCGAGCCGGCGGAGACCAGCAAGTTCCAGGAATTGACCGAGAACCCGACCAACGGCCGAGAATCGCTGATCGCGCCGATCGACCTGCGCTGGTTCGGCTTGTTCGACTTCGAGGACATCGGCTACGTCAAGGACGACGAGGAGATCGATGCCGAAGCCCTGCTCGAATCCTTCAAGGCGGGCACCGAGGCAGGCAACGAGGAACGCCGCAAGCGCGGCTGGGCGGAACTCACCATCACCGGCTGGCGCTTCGAGCCGCGCTACGACCCGCAAACGCAGCGGCTCGAATGGGCGATCGAGG
>JANNKZ010000408.1:0-2255 GCA_031396515.1 Gammaproteobacteria bacterium | reverse complement strand
GGAGGCCGCGTCGTCGCGGGCGAGGTCGTCTTCAACACCGGCATGTCCGGATATGTCGAATCGCTGACGGACCCGTCCTATCGCGGGCAGATCCTGGTTCTCACCTATCCCCTCGCCGGCAATTACGGCGTGCCCGCGCCGCGCGCGCCGGGCAGCCTCGACGGTCCGTACGAGTCGTCGCGCATCCAGGTGCAGGGCCTCGTTGTGCAGCATCACTTGGACGCGCCGAGCCACCATCGCGCCGCGCGATCGCTGGGCGCCTGGCTCGAATCGGAATCGGTGCCCGCGATCACGGGGATCGACACGCGCACGCTGACACGGCGATTGCGCGAACACGGCACCATGCAGGGATGGCTCGCTCCGGAGGCGATGACGACCGAACGGGTGCGCGAGGAAGCCGACCGGCGCGATATGCGCGAGGGCATCTTCCGCGAGGTGGCGCCGGAGGGCGTCGTGCGCCATGCCGGCGGGCCGGTCGAGATCCTGGTCGTGGACGCGGGCGCCAAGGACAACATCGTGCGCTCGCTGCTTGCGCGCGGCGCGAGCGTGACGCGCGCGCCCTGGCATGCAGACCTCGCGCCGCTCGCCGCGCGGGCGCACGGCATCTTGATCGGCAACGGGCCCGGCGACCCGAAGGACCTCGGGCCGCTGATCGCGCAAGTCCGGGGCCTGATGGGGACCTACCGGCGGCCGATCTTCGGCGTCTGCCTCGGCAACCAGATTCTCTGTCTCGCGGCGGGCGGCGACACCGGCAAGCTGCCGTACGGCCATCGCGGCGTGAACCAGCCCGTTCGCGACCTGCTGACCGGGCGCTGCTACGTCACGAGCCAGAATCACGGCTACGCGGTGCGTGAGGATTCGCTGCCGGCCGGCTGGCGGCCGTGGTTCGTCAACATCAACGACGGCTCGAACGAGGGCATCCGCTCCGAGCAGCATCCGCACTTCAGCGTGCAGTTCCACCCGGAAGCGTCGCCCGGCCCGCAGGACACGGCCTTCCTGTTCGACGATTTCCTCCACCTGGCCGGCTCGATGAAGTCCTGAGGCCGTGAGTCCCCAGGAAAGACCCGTCAAGCCGCGGCGCACGCTGGTGCTCGGTTCGGGCGCGCTCCAGATCGGCCAGGCCGGCGAATTCGATTACTCCGGCTCGCAGGCGATCAAGGCCTTGAAGGAGGACGGCGTCTACACCGTGCTCCTGAACCCGAACATCGCGACGATCCAGACGAGCGAGGGCATGGCCGATCGGCTCTACCTGCTCGCCGTCACGCCCGAGATTGCGGCCGAGGTCATCCGCAAGGAGGGCGTGGATTCCATCCTGCTGTCCTTCGGCGGCCAGACTGCGCTCAACTGCGGCATTGCGCTGCAGGAACGCGGACTCCTCGACGAACTCGGCGTGCGCGTGCTCGGCACGCCGGTGTCCGCGATCCTCGACACCGAGGACCGGCAGCTCTTCGTCGACCGGCTGAACGAGATCGGCGTGACGACCGCGCGCAGCACCGCCTGCACGTCCGCGGCCGCTGCGCGCCGCGCGGCGGAGGAACTCGGCTTTCCGGTGATGCTCCGCGCCGGCTTCGCGCTCGGTGGCAAGGGCAGCGGCGTCGTGCGCCGCGCCGAGGACCTCGACGAGGCATTGCGCCGCGCATTCTCGGGCGACCTGAAGCAGGTGCTGGTCGAGGAGTATCTCGGCGGCTGGAAAGAGATCGAATACGAGGTCGTGCGCGACGGCAGCGACAACTGCATCACCGTCTGCAACATGGAAAACCTCGACCCGATGGGCATCCACACGGGCGAGTCGATAGTCGTCGCGCCGTCGCAGACCCTGAACGACGAGGAATACCAGATGCTGCGGACCATCGCGATCCGCACCGTCCGCCATCTCGGCATCGTCGGCGAGTGCAACATTCAATATGCGCTGAACCCAGACTCGGTCGACTACCGCGTCATCGAGGTCAATGCGCGCCTGTCGCGCTCGAGCGCGCTCGCCTCGAAGGCGACCGGCTATCCGCTCGCCTACGTCGCCGCGAAGATCGCGCTCGGCTACGACCTGCCCGAGATCCCGAACGGCATCACGAAGAAGACCACGGCCTTCTTCGAGCCGGCGCTTGACTACCTGGTCTGCAAGGTGCCGCGCTGGGACCTGACCAAGTTCCACGGCGCGGTATAGCCGCGCTTCATCGCCATCAGGATGCGGTCGCTGCCATGCTGCACCGGCAGATGCAGGTGGCTGACGAGTTTCGGCACGCGGGCGTAGGCCTCGA
>JANNKZ010000394.1:0-2795 GCA_031396515.1 Gammaproteobacteria bacterium | reverse complement strand
GTTCATGCAGGGCTACGACGGCACGGTCGAGGAAGGCGACGTGTTCCTGACCAATGACCCCTACTCCTGCAACGGCGCGATCAGCCACATCAACGACTGGCTGCTGCTGATGCCGGTGTTCAAGGACGGGCGCGTGATCGCCTGGGCCGCGATGTTCGGCCACATGACCGACGTCGGCGGCAAGGTGCCGGGCTCGCTGCCGACCGATGCGCGGACGTTCTTCGAAGAGGGCGTCGCCGTGCCGCCGGTCAAGATCATTCGCGGCGGAAAGCTTCAGGACGACCTGCTCAAGGTGATCCTGCACAACTGCCGGCTGCCGACCTGGAACTACTCCGACTTCCACGCGATCGTCGCCGCGCTTCGCACCGCGGCGCTGCGCTGCGTCGAGATCAGCCGCCGCTTCGGCGACGACGTTTTCTACTCCGCGATGGACGAGATGCTCGAGCGCAACAAGCGCGCGATGCGCGAGCTGATCCGCCGAACGGTGCCGGAGACGAAGCAGCACTTCGAGGATTACGTCTGCGATGACGGCGTGAACATGGGCCCGTACAAGATCGCCTGCACGATGTGGCGCGAGGGCGACAAGTGCATCTTCGATTTCACCGGCACCGATCCGCAGTCGGTCTCCTCGATCAACTTCCTGCTGAACGAAGAGATGTTCAAGATGTTCGCGGGCGTCTACATGATCATGGTGTTCGACCCGCAGATCCTGTTCAACGACGGCTTCTACGACCTGATGGAAGTGCGCATCCCCGAAGGCTCGTTGCTGAAGCCGCTGAAGCCCGCCGCGCTTTCCTGCCGCACGCATGCGCTCGGCCGCATTTTCGACGTGCTGGGCGGCCTGCTCGGCCAGGGCAATCCGGCCTTCATGTGCGCGGCGGGATTCTCGGACAGCCCGCATTTCATGTACTCGGGCTACCGCAACGACGGCGAGTGGTACCAGCTCTACCAGATCGGCTTCGGCGGCATTCCGGGCAAGCCGTTCGGCGACGGACCGGACGGGCATTCGCTTTGGCCATCTTTCACCAACGTGCCGAACGAGTTCCTGGAAAGCTATTTTCCGCTGCGCATCGACACCTACGAGACGATCACGGATTCGGGCGGCCCGGGGAAATTCCGCGGCGGCAACGGCATCCGCATCGGCTATCGCTTCCTCGAGCCGGGCGAGATCTCGATCCACGACGATCGCTGGCTGACCTATCCCTGGGGCGTGAACGGCGGACTGCCGGGATCGCGCAGCCGCAAGCTGTTGCAGCGCGCGGATGGCAGCGAGCAGTTGCTGCCGTCGAAATGCGATCGCATCAAGGTCGAGGTCGGCGATCTCCTGCAGTACGAAACCTGGGGCGGCGGCGGCTGCGGCGATCCGTTCGAGCGCGATCCGGCGCAGGTCGCCTTCGACGTCGATGCGGGCCTCGTCAGCGTGGACGGCGCACACCGTTACGGCGTCGTGCTGAAGAACGGGCGCGTGGATGCGAAAGCCACCGCGGAGCTTCGCGCGCAGATGGCGACCTCTCGCGGCCCGGTGCCGCTCTTCGACCGCGGCTTCAAGGACATCGCGGAACTGAAGTCGCGATGCCTCGCGGAAACCGGCCTCGAAGCGCCCGCCGCCCCGCAGTTCCAGTCCCGCGCGCGCAAGGCTCCCGCCGCAACGCGCGCCTGATGCGTACAATGGATGCACAGGGGAGACCGTCCGTGCGCGCAGTGGACAAAGCCTACGAAGCGGTGCGATCCGGCATCATCGCCGGCCGCTATCTTGCGGGCGCGCGTCTCACCGAGCAGGAAGTCGCGACCACGGTCGGCGTGAGCCGCACGCCGGTGCGCGAGGCGCTGCGCCGGCTCGACGCCGAAGGGCTGGTCGAGTTCACGCCGAATCTCGGCGCGGTCGTCACGACCTGGTCGGAAGCGGATTCCGATGAAGTCTTCGACCTGCGCGCCATGCTCGAATCCTACGGCGCGCGGCGCGCGACGCTGCGCGCCCCGGCAGAGCAGATTGAAGAACTGCGCCGGCTCGCCGAAACGCAGTACCGCGAATCGGTCGAGCGAAAGAGCGGCCACCTCGAACGCATCGCGGAACTGAACAGCCAGTTCCACCGCCGTCTGCAGGAAGCCTCGGCCAGTCCGCGGCTCGGGCGCGCGCTCGCGGCGCTGATCGAGGCGCCGCTGATGATGCGCACTTTCCAGAAGTACACGCCCGAGGATCTCCAGCGCAGCGCCCAGCATCACCTCGAGATCGTGCGCGCACTCGAGGCGCGCGACCCGGAGTGGGCGGCGGCCGTCATGCTCTCGCACATCCACGCAGCGCGCGGTGCGCTGAACCGCTGACGCGGATGGCGGAAAGCATCGACCGTGCGCCGGCGAGCCGGACCCTGCAGCCGGGCGCGAAGCCCGCACTCATCGTCATCGATTTTGTCGGCGCCTACCTGGTGCCGGGCTCGCCGCTTTATGCCGGCGTCGAGAATGCGCGCGATGCGGCCATCCGGCTGCTCGCTGCCGCGCGGCGCGCGGGCATCCCGGTGATGCACACGAACGTCGTCTATGAACCGGGCGGACGCGACGGCGGCGTGTTCTTCCGCAAGCTCCCCGCGCTCGCGAGCTTCGAGCGTGGCAAGCATCCCGAGCTCGCGGCTTTCGGCGCAGGTCTCGAACCGCTGGCGTCCGAACCCGTGTTCAGCAAGCAGTACGCGAGCGCGTTCTTCGGCACCAAGCTCGCGCCGGCGCTGAAGTCGCTCCGTGTGGATACATTACTGATCGCGGGCGTCTCCACCTCCGGCTGCGTGCGGGCGACCGCGGTCGAT
>JANNKZ010000391.1:0-5524 GCA_031396515.1 Gammaproteobacteria bacterium | reverse complement strand
GCGGGCGAGATCCGCGTGCCGGGCGACAAGTCGATCTCGCATCGTGCCGCGATCCTCGGCGCCATCGCCGATGGCGCGACCGATATCCACGGCTTCCTGGACGGCGAAGACTGCCGGGCGACGCTCGCGGCCTTCTCGGCCATGGGAGTCGCGATCGAACGTCCGGCACACGATCGCGTCGTCATCCAGGGACGCGGTCCGCAGGGACTGCGGGCGCCGGCCAACGCGCTCGACCTCGGCAATTCGGGAACGGGCATGCGACTGCTGGCCGGACTGCTCGCCGGCCAGCCGTTCGATTCGATCCTGATCGGCGATGCGTCGCTGATGAAGCGGCCGATGGAGCGCGTCGCGGCGCCGCTTCGCCGCATGGGCGCCGACATCCGGACCAACGACGGACGCCCGCCGATCGCGATCGCGGGCGGGCGGACGCTACGCGGGACCCGCCACGAACTGGACGTGCCGAGCGCGCAGGTGAAGTCCGCGATTCTGCTCGCAGGCCTCCACGCGAACGGCACAACCCTTGTCGTCGAACCCGAGCCGTCGCGCGATCACACCGAACGGATGTTGCCGGCCTTCGGCGTTTCCGTCAGTCGCGAGGGTGCCGAAGTCGCAATTTCCGGTCCGGCGCTCCTCGCGGGTGCGCGTATCGACGTGCCGGGCGATTTCTCGTCGGCGGCATTCTTCATCGTGGCAAGCCTAATCGCGGGGAGCGCGCCGCTGCGCATCCTGGGCGTCGGCGTGAATCCGACGCGTACGGGCCTGCTCGACATCCTGCGATTGATGGGCGCCGACATCCGGCAGCTGTCGGCAAGCGAGCGGGGCGGCGAGCCGGTCGCGGATCTCGAAATCCATCCCGGCTCGCTTCGCGGCATCGCCGTGCCGCGCGAGCTGGTGGCGCGTTCGATCGATGAATTTCCCGTGCTATTCGCGGCCGCCGCGGTCGCCGAGGGCGAAACCGTGGTGACGGGCGCCGCGGAACTGCGGGTCAAGGAGAGCGACCGCATCGCTGCGATGGCCAGGGCGCTCGGTGCCGTCGGCATCGAAACGGAAACCCTGGCCGACGGCTTGCGCGTGCTGGGTGGCCGTCCGCAAGGCGGCATTGTGGATAGTCACGGCGATCACCGCGTCGCGATGGCGATGGCGGTGCTCGGCGCCCGGGCTGCGGCCCCGGTCGTGATCCGCGACGTGCAGAGTGTCGCGACCTCGTTTCCGGGTTTCGCGACGACCGCCGCGGCCGTCGGCCTGCGGATCGCGGAGGAGGGCTAGCGTGGTGCCGGTGATCGCCATCGACGGCCCCAGTGGTTCAGGCAAGGGCACGATCGCGCGACATGTCGCGCGGCACCTGGGCTGGCACCTGCTCGACAGCGGCGCCCTGTATCGCCTGGTGGCGCTTGCCGGGCTGCGAGCAGGCCTGCCGGCCTTCGAAGTCGCCGGGCACGCCCGTCTGGCGGCGAGTCTCGACGTGCGATTCGGCATGGACGAACGCGGGGAAGAGGAAATCCTGCTCGAGGGTGAAGACGTGACCCGCGAATTGCGGGCGGAAGCGACCGGCGAGGCAGCGTCCCGGGTCGCGGCCTGGCAAGACGTGCGATCGGCCCTGCTGGAGCGCCAGCGCGCCTTTGCGCGGCCGCCCGGCCTGGTGGCCGACGGACGCGACATGGGATCCATCGTTTTCCGCGATGCCGGGCTCAAAATCTTCCTGACCGCCAGTGCCGAGATCCGGGCCCAGAGACGCTATAAGCAGTTGAAAGAAAAGGGGTTGGGTGTTAGCCTTGCCGCCCTTTCCGCGGAGATAGCCGAGCGGGACAGGCGGGATACCACGCGAGCCGTGGCACCGCTGATCGCCGTCCCGGAGGCAATCCTCGTGGATTCGACTGCGTTGACCATCGAAGAGGTCGTCGGGCGGGTGATTGAACTCGCGCGCGAACGGTTTCCGGAGGCGGAGCGCGGGAATTGAGAGCTGCCGGCGGATGCCGGCAAGGGACGGCGCGGCATGGAGGCCGGCGCCGGAACCGTAACAACCCGTCGCGGCAGGACGCCGTGCGGCCAGCAAACCAAGGTGGGCCCTCGGGCCCGAAACACACCCAAATGACCGAATCTTTCCAGCAGATGTTCGAGCAGAGCCTCGCGAGCCAGCAGATCCGGCCCGGCCAGATCCTGATGGGCACCATCGTCGACGTGAATGCGGATGTCGTCATCGTCAGCGTCGGATTGAAGTCCGAAGCGGTGATCCCGATCGACCAGTTCCGCAATGACAATGGCGAAATCGACGTCGCCATCGGCCAGGAAGTCGAAGTGGCGCTCGATGCCGTCGAGGACGGTTCCGGCGAGACGCGCCTGTCGCGCGAGAAAGCCAAGCGCGCCCGCACCTGGACCCGGCTCGAGGAAGCCTTCACCAAGGGCGAGATCGTCAAGGGCGTGATCAACGGCCGCGTCAAGGGCGGTTTCACCGTCGAGCTCGACAACGTGCGCGCCTTCCTGCCCGGCTCGCTCGTGGACGTGCGCCCGGTGCGCGACCCGAGCTACCTCGAGGGCAAGGAACTCGAATTCAAGGTCATCAAGCTGGACCAGCGCCGCAACAACGTCGTGGTATCGCGTCGCGCGGTGGTCGAGCAGGAATACAGCGCGGAGCGCTCGCAGCTCCTCGACAACCTGAAGGAAGGCGATGTCGTCAAGGGCGTGGTCAAGAACCTGACCGACTACGGCGCGTTCGTCGACCTCGGCGGCATCGATGGCCTGCTGCACATCACCGACATGGCGTGGAAGCGCGTCAAGCACCCGTCGGAAGTCGTCAAGGTCGGCGACGAGATCGACGTGCGCATCCTCAAGTTCGACCGCGAACGCCAGCGCGTTTCGCTCGGCATCAAGCAGCTCGGCGCGGATCCGTGGCAGAACATCGCCCGGCGCTACCCGCCGAACACGCGGCTGTTCGGCAAGGTCACGAACATCGCGGATTACGGCTGTTTCGTCGAGATCGAAGAGGGCGTGGAGGGCCTGGTCCACGTCTCCGAGATGGACTGGACCAACAAGAACGTCAACCCGGCCAAAGTCGTGCACGTCGGCGAAGAGGTCGAGGTCATGGTCCTCGACATCGACGAGGAGCGCCGGCGCATTTCGCTCGGCCTCAAGCAGTGCAAGGCCAATCCGTGGCGCGAGTTCGCCGAGAGCTTCAACCGCGGCGACAAGGTCAGCGGCCAGATCAAGTCGATCACCGATTTCGGCATCTTCATCGGGCTGTCGGGCGGCATCGACGGGCTCGTGCACCTGTCGGACATCTCCTGGGACCGCCCGGGCGAGGAAGCCGTGCGCGACTACCAGAAGAGCCAGACGGTCGAGGCCATGGTGCTGTCGATCGATCCCGAGCGCGAACGCATCTCGCTCGGCATCAAGCAGCTCGCCAAGGACCCGATTTCGGCGTATCTCGCCGACCACCCGAAGGGCAGCATCGTCAAGGGCATCGTCAAGGAAGTGGACGCGCGCGGCGCGATCATCGACCTCGGCGACAGCATCGAGGGCAGCTTGCGGGCCTCCGAACTCGCCCGTGACCGCGTCGAGGACGCGCGCACGGTGCTGAAGGTCGGCGAAGAAATCGAGGCGCGATTCGTCGGCGTCGACCGCAAAAGCCGCGCGATCGTGCTGTCGGTGAAGGCGATCGAGGCGGAAGAAGAGGCCGAGGCGGTGCAGCAGTATCGCGGCAGCGATACGGCGACCGGTACTTCGCTGGGTGACCTGCTGAAGGAGCAGATCAGCGGTCAGTGAGCCGGTCCGGAATGTGCCATCGGGGATGATGTTGGCGCATTCCGCAGTCGAGGACGGGAGTCATGACAAAATCAGAATTGATCGAGATCATCTCCGCCAAGCAGAAGCACCTGCCCGCGAAGGACATCGAACTCGCGGTCAAGCAGATGCTCGAGATCATGAGCGACGCGCTCGCCGGCGGAGAGCGCATCGAGATCCGTGGCTTCGGCAGCTTCTCGCTGCATTTCCGCCCGCCGCGCCAGGGCCGCAACCCGAAGACGGGCGAGGCGGTCGCGCTCGCGGGCAAGTACGTGCCCCACTTCAAGCCGGGCAAGGATCTGCGCGAGCGGGTCAATGCGGGACAGTCGCACCCGATCCGGAACTAGGCAGCGCCCGTTCACTTTTCCGCGGCGGCGGCAGGTGACCGATGAATCCTGAATCCGTCTGGATCCTGCTCGGCGTCCTGTTCCTGGGCGGCGTCATCGGCTTCTACGCGGCGCGCAAGCCGCGGCCGAGCGCGGTCGGCGCGGAGCGCCTGCGCGGAAGCTACCTGGCGGGCGTCAACTTCCTGGTCAACGAACAGCCGGATCGCGCGCTCGAGGCCTTCCTGCGCGCGGCCGAGCTCGACGGCGACACGGTCGAGACCCATTTCGCGCTCGGCAGCCTGTACCGGCGCCGCGGCGAGGTGGACCGCGCGATCAAGATCCACCAGAACATTGCTTCGCGCGACACGCTCGAGCCCGCCCAGCGTGAACAGGCGAGTTTTGCGCTCGCGCAGGATTACCTGAAGGCGGGCATGCTCGACCGCGCCGAGAAAATCCTCGAGCCGCTGGCAGCTGCCGGCGCACACCGCATGGTGGCGATGCGCAAGCTGATGCGCATCTACGAACAGGAGCAGGACTGGCCGCGCGCGATCGAGGTGTTCCGCGAGCTCGAGAAAGCGGGGCGGCCGCCGCAGGAGAGCGCGATCGCGCACTATTTCTGCGAGCTTGCCGAGATCGCCCGCGCGCGCGGCGCCGCTGACGAGGCGCGGGGCCACCTGCGCGCGGCCCGCGCGGAGCAGCGGCGTTTCCCGCGCGGCGCGCTGGTGCGTGCCGACATCGCGATCGAGCAGCTCGACCTGAAACTCGCCGAGAAGTTGCTGGCGGCCGTGCTGGTGCACGACGCTGCGCTCGCCATCGAGGTCGTGCCGCGGCTCGTGCGTCTGGCGCGGGCTGCCGGGGACGGAGGCGAGGCGGCGGTCGCGAGGGTCGTCGCGGCGCGCGCAGATGCGGTCAACGAGATCGCGATTGCCTCGATCATGGCCGACGCGCTCGACTATGCGCCGCTCGAGGGCAAGGTCCGCGCCTGCCTCGCCCAGGACGTGGCGATCGCGGGGCTCGTGAGCGCGATCGGCCGCGATCCGGGGGCGCTCGATGCGCGCGCGGTGCGCGAGATCGCCTCGATCCTGCGCCGGCTCGCGGCGACCAGACCGCGCTACCGCTGCGCGAACTGTGGTTTCTCGAGCATCGACCATTTCTGGCAATGCCCCGGCTGCAAGACATGGGACAGCCAGCGTCCTCTGCTACGCTTCGATCTGGTCGCCGGCCTGGAACGCGGCAAGTAGAACGAGCCGCGTCCCTTCGGCGCGGGTCGCCGGACGGGTGGCGAGCGAGCGAATTTTCCGAATCTTATCTTCTGAGCGAGCGAGCCAGCCCGGCAGGCGGCCCGCGCCGAAGCGTTGCAGCGCCTTTTCTCCATGGCTGTGTTTGTCCGCTATCGCGCGGGATAGCCGCGCGGCGGTCTC
>JANNKZ010000327.1:0-1989 GCA_031396515.1 Gammaproteobacteria bacterium | reverse complement strand
CCGCGATCGAGTGTATCGCTGATCGAGCCGAACGCCCGTCAGCAGCGTTTGAGATTGTTGCATCTTTGCGAGACCAAGTTGCAGAGTCTAGCATCGACGACCTCGATAAGTCCCAGCTCCAAGGCGCGCTCCGCGACCTGTCGCGCCGGTCGATCGGTGGGTCATGCACAGCTTTGGTTGAACTCTCGGGACGACGGCCGGTGCTGTGCGCGCAACTACCGGGCTGGCACCCGCGCCTTCAGCCCGTCGGCCCAATTGAGGATGACGTCAATGCTGCTGCCTGCTGCAGCGTCCTGATTCGGCGTTCCACTCCTCTTGATCATGAGAAATCGCTGTCCGTCAGGCGATACATCGTACGAGTAGAAGGTGCCCCAGTAGGCTGTATCCAGCACCCTGGCGGCCTTCCCCTGGATGAATCGCCCGTCGGCCGTCTGCACAGGCACCGCCATCAACCTGTTGGAGCCATCGAGAAAGAAAAGCTCGCGCCCGCTTCGCGCCCAAACCGGTGCAACACCTCCTTCGGTCGACACCTGCCATCGCCCAAGATTGATGCTTGGATACGGCCGGACATAGATCTCGGGCCGACCCGACTCATGGCCCTGAAAGGCGAAGAAGCGGCCGTCAGGTGAGATGTTCGCAGCGTACTCCGCCTGCGGAGTGGCGACAACTTCGTCGCTGCGAAACAAGGCGATGGGCGCCGCGCTGCCAGACGACGGGCCGCGCGGGGACGCGGCAAATTTGACGACGTTCCATCCGGTAGTAGCCTGCGCCTCAGCGCCCAGAATCGTCCCGTCTGGCGTAACAGAATTCGGAACCTGCGCGTTAATGCTCGTCGTCAGCCGTTCTTCAGCACCTGATCCATCCGCATTGCGACGGTACAGATTGTATGGGCCGGCGCGATTCGACGCGTAGAGAATCTGCTGACCATCGGGCGTCCATACGGGTACCCAGCCGACCGAACCACCGAACGTCAACCGCGTCAACGCGTCGCGCGCGAAATCCCAGACCCAGACGTCTTTGTCGTCAGCCATCGTGATCGCAGCACGCGTCGCGTCCGGTGACAGCCGGATGACTTCGTACATCCGCGGAGGCGTGTTCAACGCGGTCTCGCGCCCCTGTCGATCGACCCAGACGAGCTGGTGTGGTTCGGCTTTACCTGGGACGATTACGAGCGTGCCGGTGCGAGAGAGCGCGAAGGCTGGGCTGACGATGCCAAGATGCTCGACCGCGGACACCGACAGATCCTGGCGGACGGGTTCGCCCGTGACCTCGAGGCGCTCGAGATCGAAGGGCACGACGTACAGCGTGCCACTCGCTTGGTAGAGGAGGTGTCCTGTGTGGACGTAAGCCGGAGCCAAACCGCCGCGAAGCAAAGTCTTGCGGCGCCCGGTCCGCAAATCGAGTACGGCAATCTGGGGCTCGACGTCGCCGACTCTTGCCCAGTTCGTAAACAGGATACCGCGGCGTTCGGGAAGAGCCCAGGGCGACGAGTGAAAAATCTCATGCTGCGCTGGATCCAGTGATGTCAAGGTGGTCACCTCTCCGCCAGCGTCGGGGAGGCTGCGCAGGCCCATGAATTCAGTACTGAAAATGATGGTACCGTCATCGCTCCAGTAGCCATCGTCGATAGCACCCAGGGATTGACCGAGTGTGGTGATCGGACCGCCTGTGATCGCCACTCGCTTCAGATCGCCACCATCGACGAACGCAATCGACCGGCTGTCGGGAGAAAAGTAGGGCGCGATCGAACGGGTTCGGGGGTGACCGGGTGTCCGCGGTGCGGAGCGAATTGACCCGCGCCGAAAAGCTGTCGGGACAAAGGCGGCGGGAGGCGCTGGCGGCGCTCGCCACGCAACTCCATAGTGACGCGACGGGGGCGGCGGACCAGGCCAAGGTGCACAAACTGGCCACCGTGGTCGGGGAGCTGGCCAATGCGCAGCGCTGAGTTCACCCTCCTGATCGTGCTGGGATCCGCGGCCTGCGCCTCGA
>JANNKZ010000309.1:0-20982 GCA_031396515.1 Gammaproteobacteria bacterium | reverse complement strand
GATCGGATACCAGGCACCGACGGTCGCGCCCGCATACAGGCAACCGAGCGCCGCGGCCGTATTGCCGTCGATCATGACGTGCCCGGCGGTCGCATTCATCCGTTCGACCCGGGTCGGCAGCGGGCATTCGAAATGCTCTTTCGCATAGCGATGCCCGATCTCGATTGCCTTCATGTTCGATTCGACGAGCGCCGGCTTTTTCGCGAAGGTCTCCGCGAGCAGCCCGCGGATCACCTCGAGATCGAGGTCGATGAGCGCCGCCACCGTGCCGACGTACATGATGTTCTTCATCAGCGTGCGGGCGCGCGCGCCCTCGAAATTGTCGGTGCAGAGCTGCGCGAACGGCACGCCGAAAGTCCTGATGTCGTCGCGGGAGAGCAGCGAACTGCGCGGCCAGGTCGAGTCGTAGACGAGGTAGCCGCCCGCGGCCACCTCGCGCACGTCGCGCGAATAGGTCTCCGCGTTCATCGCGACCATGAGGTCGACGCGGCCCGAGCGGGCGCGCCAGCCCTCGCGCGTGACGCGGATTTCATACCAGGTGGGAAGCCCCTGGATGTTCGACGGAAAGAAGTTCTTCCCGACGACGGGCACGCCCATCCGGAAGATCGCCTTCATGACGAGCGCGTTCGCGCTCGCCGAGCCGGAGCCGTTGACGTTCGCGAACTTGAGCGTGAAGTCGTTTACGCGCGGCGCAGCGCTTTTGCGCTCTGGCATCGGGCCTCATCCTCGGCAAGTGGAATCTTGATCCAGGACTTCTGCATGTCCCAGGCATCGGTCGGGCAACGCTCCGCACACAAGCCGCAATGGACGCACAGGTCCTCGTCCTTGACCATCACGCGCGCGGTCTGCACCAGCGGTTCCGACACGAATAACGGCTGGTCGGGATTCCGGCGCGGCGCCGTCAGGCGCGCGAGGACGTCCGCCTCCTCGCCGTTTGCCGTGATCGTCAGGCAGTCGGTCGGGCAGATGTCGATGCAGGCGTCGCACTCGATGCAGAGCTTCGCGTGAAACACGGTCTGGATGTCGCAGTTCATGCAGCGGCTGACCTCTTCGGCCGCGCGTTCCGGGTCGAATCCGAGTTCGACCTCGATGTTCAGCTTCTTGAAACGCTCCTTCAGGCTGACGTGCGGCATCAGCCGGCGCGAGGCCGGGTCATAGTCGTTCTTGTACGACCACTCGTGCATGCCGACCTTCCGGCTCTGCAGGTTGACGCCGCGCGCCATCCGCGCGGTCAGCACCTCGCCCTGGCAATGCTTGTGGATCGAGATCGCCGCCTGGTGACCATGCTCGACCGCCCAGATGATGTTCTTCGGGCCGAATGCGGCGTCTCCACCGAAGAATACGCCACGGCGCGTGGACTCGAACGTGGTCGTGTCGATCTTCGGCACGTCCCATTTGTCGAATTCGATGCCGAGGTCGCGCTCGATCCACGGGAAAGCGTTCTCCTGGCCGATCGCAAGGATCACGTCGTCGCAGGGGATGAACACTTCTTCGACCACGCGCTGGCTCCGGATCTCCGCGCCATCCATCTCGTACTCGAGCCGGTCGAAGGTCATGCCAGCGAGCTTGCCGTCCCTGACGACGAAGGCCTTCGGCGCATGATTGATGATGATCTCGACCTGCTCCTCCTCGGCATCCTCGAGTTCCCACGCCGATGCCTTGAAGAATCCGCGCGGCTTGCGCGCCATCACCTTGACGCTCTTCGCGCCGAGGCGAAGCGACGTGCGGCAGCAGTCCATCGCCGTGTTGCCGACGCCGATGATCAGCACGCGCTCGCCGATGCGGTCCACGTGCTCGAATGCCACCGATTCGAGCCAGGCGATGCCGATGTGGATGCGGTCGGTGTCGGCGCGGCCCGGCAATTTCAACTCCTTGCCCTTGGGCGCGCCGGTGCCGACGAACACGGCGTCGAAACCGCCCTCGGCGGCCAGCTTCTTCAAGCTCGCGACCGGCGTGCCGAGGCGCAGGTCGGCGCCCATGCCGACGACGTAGCCGATTTCCTCATCCAGCACCTGCGCTGGCAGCCGGAACGAGGGAATGTTCGTGCGCATCAGCCCGCCAGCGATGCCGTATTGCTCGAAGATCACGACTTCGTATCCGAGTGGCAGCAGGTCGTTCGCGACGGTGAGGGTCGCGGGACCGGCACCGATGCAGGCGACACGCTTGCCGTTCTTCTGCGCGGGCGCCTGCGGCAGGCGCGGCGTGATGTCCTCGCGCAGGTCCGCGGCAACGCGCTTGAGCCGGCAGATGGCGACCGGCTTATCCTCGACTCGGCCGCGCCGGCAGGCGGGTTCGCAGGGCCGGTCGCAGACGCGCCCGAGGATGCCCGGGAACACGTTGGACTCGCGGTTGACCATGTAAGCGTCGGAGTAGCGGCCCTGGGCGATGAGCCGGATGTATTCCGGGACATCGGTGTGCGCCGGGCAGGCCCACTGGCAGTCCACGACCTTGTGGTAGTAGTCGGGGTCGCTCGTGTCGGTCGGTTGCATGCCCGCGGATTTCCTGTGACGTCAGCCGTTCAGTATAAACGGCGGCCGACCAGCTCAGCGATCCGCGTAGCGGTCTCGAGCGCGCGCAATCCGTCCTCGCCGGTCACGACCGGGCGCCCGCCTTTCGCGATCGCGGCCAGGAAGGACTCGATCTCGGCCAGCAGCGCGTCGCCGGGGTCGAAACTGCGCTCCTCGACCGCGACCGCGGGCATGGCGCCCTCCGGGATCACGGCCGGCCGGCGCACCACCGTCAGCAGTTTCTGCTGCAGGTCGATTGAGAGGTAGGCGTCCGCCTGGAAGATCCTGAGCTTGCGTTCCGACTTCATGCTGATGCGGCTCGCGGTGACGTCCGCGACGCAGCCGTTCTCGAACCGGATGCGGGCATTTGCGATGTCGATCTCGTCGGTGAAGACCGGCGCCCCGACCGCATCGATCGAAGCGATCGGCGACTGCACGATGTGCTCGATCAGGTCGATGTCGTGGATCATCAGGTCGAGCACGACGCTGACGTCGGTGCCGCGCGGCTTGAACGGCGCAAGGCGGTTCGATTCGATGAAGCGCGGCACCGCGAGTTCGCCTTCGATCGCGAGGATCACCGGATTGAACCGCTCGAGGTGCCCGACCTGCAGCACGCGGCCGGCCTTCGCGGCCGCCGCGATCAGTTCGCGGGCCTCGGCGGCGGTGGTCGTGATCGGCTTCTCGACCAGCACGTGAGCACCGGCACCGAGAAAATCCATCGCGACCGCGTGATGCGACGAAGTCGGCGTCGCCACGCTGACCGCGTCGGCGGCACCGAGCAGCTCGCGGTGATCGGCATGGGTCGGCACGCCGAGTTCGGCGCTGATGCGAGCGCGTGCCTCCGCCGACGGGTCGGCGACGCCGACCAGCTCGCAGCCGTCGAGACCTGCGTACTTCTGGGCGTGAAAGCGGCCGAGGTAACCGGCGCCGATGACGGCGCAGCGCAATCGCGTCATGCGGGATCCAGTATAGCCGTGCCGCCGCCCTGCTTGCCGCGATGCGGCGCCCGGCTCAGACTGGCGCGCATGGCCTGGAGCAATCCTGCCGCGAAATGGTACGCCGGACTGTCGCTGTTCTGGCGCCGCGAACTGCGCATCGCCGGCCTGCTGTTCGGCTTCGGGCTGATCGTCATGCCATTCCTGATCTACTTTGCGGGGGTGCTGACGCTCGGGCCTTACGAGGGCGGCCTGCTCTCGTTTCTTGGCGCGCTGCTCGGCGCGTTCTTCACGCTGACGCCGACCGCCTGGCTGCTGGTCGCCGGACCCTACCTGCTGTTTACGGCGGTTCGTTACCTGACGCGGCCCCTGCGCCGCCCGGGCTGACCGCGGGTCAGTCCTTCTTCGCGGGATCGCGTGCGGCGGCGCTCCGGTCACGCGCCGCTCGGAATTCGTTGCCTTCGTACCAGGCCGGCCAGGTCTCGCCGTTCGCCACCCGCACGCCGACTTCGAACAGCAGGTGCAGATCCTCGATCGAACCGCCGACATTCCAGCTTTCCTGATACTCGTCGTCCGGCTTGTGGTAGCGCTCGGCGACGTACTTCTCCTGCCAGGCGACGCCCGCTGCCTTGCCGCCGTCCCGCAGGACGGCGCCCGACTTGATGTACAAAGCCGGTACCCCGGCTTTCGCGAAATTGAAGTGGTCGGATCGATAGAAATAGCCGGCCTCCGGCTTGCGGTCCGGCGTCAGCGTGCGGCCCTGGGACCGGGCGGCGCTCGCCAGCAGGTCCTCGAGTTCCGACGCGCCGAAACCGATCACCTCGACATCCTTGGCGCGCCCCATCGGATACAGGGCATCGATATTGATGACGGCCGCCGTCTTCTCGAGCGGTACCAGCGGCTTCTCGGCGTAGAACTCCGACCCGAGCAAGCCCGTCTCCTCGGCCGTGACCGCCATGAAGACGACCGAGCGGGAGGGCCCGGGCATGAGGTCGCGGAACCCGCGCGCAATGGCGAGGATCGCGGCGACGCCCGTCGCGTTGTCCACCGCGCCGTTGTAGATGCGATCTTCGGTCGGATCTTCGGCAACGCCAAGGTGGTCCCAGTGCGCGACGTAGATGACATACTCGTCGGGCCGATCCTTGCCCGGCATCACGCCGGCGACGTTTGGCGAGCGCATGTGCCGGATGGCGTTACGCACTCCGCCGCTCGCGGTGACGCCTAGCGGCACCGGCTTGAAGCCGCGCTGCACGGCGGCTGATTGCAAGGCGTCGAAATCCTGTCCCGCCAGTTCCATGAGCTGGCGCGCGCGCGCCTGCGTGATCCAGCCTTCGAGCGCCGTGCGACCGGCATTGCCGTCGGCGCGGTCCTGGTAGAACTGCGGGCCGGTCCAGCCGTTGCGGACGACCGCCCAGTCGTAGGCGGCAGGCGCCGTGTCGTGGATGATGATCGCCGCGGCCGCGCCCTGGCGCGCCGCTTCCTCGAACTTGTAGGTCCAGCGGCCGTGATAGGTCATCGCCTTGCCGCGGAACAGCGCCTCTTCGCCCGTGACGAAACCCGGATCGTTGACCAGGATCAACGCCGTCTTGCCGCGCATGTCGAGGCCGGCGTAGTCGTTCCAGCCGAACTCCGGCGCGACGATGCCGTAGCCGACGAACACGACTTCGCTGCCTGCGATCGCCGATGAGGGCTGAACGCGCCGCGTGGCAAGCACCATGTCGTCGCCGAAGGCGAGGTTCATCGCGCCGCCGCCCCGGTTGAACGACAGCTGCTGCGCGGAAGCCGTGATCTCGACCAGCTTCACGTCCTGCCGGTAGCTGCCGCCCGCGACCGGCTGGAGGCTGAGTTCGCCGAATTGTTCCTCGATGAATTCGACGGTCGTCTGTTCGCCTTTCGTACCGGGCGAACGGCCGTCGAAATCGTCGCCCGAAAGCGTCGCGATCAGTTCGCGGTACACCTCGCCATTGATCGCGCCTGCGGCCTTGCGGATGCCGCGATCCTTCACGCCGAAGGCGCCGAGCAGGACGGCAGCGGCCAGGGCCGCGAACAGGAGCTTTCCGGGCTTGTCCAAACGCATCAGGTGTTCCTCTTGTCCCAATTCCGCCCGGTCAGTCCGCTGTCCCGGGCCAGTAATGCCAGGCGACGGCGGCCAGGGCCAGCCACATGGCGGCTTGGGCAAACCAGCGCCAGGGGCGTTCCCGCTGGATTCCCACGAAGGCAACACCGGACACGGCAGCCAGCAGGGCAAACAGCGCCGCCGCAGCCAGCAAACCGGGGTATTCGCGCCCCAGGGCGCCCTGCGACCCGGCCGAAAGGGCGAATATGACAAGGACCATGAGGAGGACCAGCGCGATCGACGCCGCGGACCCGAGCACGACGCCCGTCAGGAAGCCCAGTGGACCCATTAAGAATGACGCCTCGCGGGCCGTGAAGCCGGTACTTGATACCGTGGCCGCGCGCCCCTAGCCTGTCCCATGCCAGCGATCCTGTCGGGACCGCGCGGAGCAGTTTAACAGCCATGACAGCCTGGTTCAGAAAGTCCTCCTCGCCTCGCCTGCGCCTGGTGGCTGCGGTCGCGGCGACTGCCTGCCTGCTCGCGCTCACCGGCACCGACGTGTCGCACAATGCCGTCGCGCCGGCGCTCGCCTCCACCGGCGAGCTCGCGGCCACCGAACGGCATCGGCGCGTCATGCGACTCGTGACCGACGTCGTGAAGCGCCAGCACTACCGGCAGGCGCCGCTCGATGACGAGATGTCCTCGCAGATCTACGAGCGCTACCTCGAGGCGCTCGACGGCAGCAAGAGCTACCTGCTCGCCGCCGACGTCGCGGATTTCGAGAAGCTGCGCTTCGAGCTCGACGATGCGATCTCGCGCGCCGATGCCGCGCCCGCCTTCGAGATTTTCGCCCGCTACCGCGAACGCAACCGCGAAGTGCTGCGCCACGCGC
Source organism: Gammaproteobacteria bacterium (assembly GCA_031396515.1). Classification (GTDB taxonomy): domain Bacteria; phylum Pseudomonadota; class Gammaproteobacteria; order Steroidobacterales; family Steroidobacteraceae; genus SCUD01. The sequence continues at coordinate 14,592 of JANNKZ010000309.1, read as the reverse complement.
TCGCGCTGCTCGACGTCGAACCCGATTTCACGCTGGACGAGGCGTTCCGCTTCGACCGCACCGACGAGGGCTGGCCGGCCTCGCAGGCCGAACTGCAGGAGCTGTGGCGCAAGCGGGTCAAGAACGACGCCCTGTCGCTGCTGCTCGCCGGCAAGACCTGGCCCGAAGCGGCTGACGTCCTGCGCAAGCGCTATGAGCGGGTCGCCAAGCGCATCGAGCAGGTCACCGCGGACGACGTGTTCGAGACATTCATGAATGCGTACTCGCACGTCTACGATCCGCATTCGAACTACCTGTCGCCACGCAATTCCGAGGAATACAACATCGCGATGAGCCTGTCGTACGAGGGCATCGGCGCTTCGCTTCAGCTCGTCGATGACCACGTGACGATCATGAACGTGCTGCCGGGCGGCGCGGCCGCGGCCTCGACCGACATCAAGGTCGGCGACCGCATCACCGCGGTCGGCCAGGGCGCGGCGGGCCCGCTGACCGACGTGGTCGGCTGGCGCCTCGATGACGTCGTGCAGCTGATCCGCGGGCCGGTGAATACCGTGGTCCGGCTGCAGATCCTGCCGAACGGCGCGAGCCCGGGTTCGCTCGAGAGTCAGCTCGCGCTGACGCGCTCGAAGATCACGCTCGAATCGCAGGCCGCGCAGAAGAAGGTCCAGGTCATCCAGCGCGGCGGCAAGGACGTGAAGATCGGCGTGATCTCCGTGCCGAGCTTCTACCAGGACTTCCAGGCGCGCGTGCAGGGCGACGAGAATTTCCGCAGCACGACGCGCGATGTGCGCCGGCTGGTCGACGAACTGCGCGCCGAGGGCATCGAATCGCTGGTGATCGACCTGCGCGACAACGGCGGCGGCCACCTGTCGGAGGCCACCAGCCTGGTCGGCCTGTTCGTCGAGCGCGGCCCGGTCGTGCAGCTGCGCGAAACCAGCGGCCGCATCGAGGTACTCGACGATCCGGAGCCGGGCGTCGTATGGAAAGGCCCGCTGGTCGTGCTCGTCAACCGCCAGAGCGCATCCGCCTCGGAAATTTTCGCGGGCGCAATCCAGGACTACCAGCGCGGGCTGGTCGTCGGCCAGCAGACCTACGGCAAGGGCTCGGTGCAGAACCTCTACCCGCTCGACCGCTACGCGCTCGGCCCGAAGGCCGGATTCGGCCAGCTCACCGTGACGATCGGCAAGTACTACCGTGTGACCGGCGACAGCACACAGCACCGCGGCGTCGAGCCGGACATCTCCCTCCCATCGATCCTCGACACCGACGAAATCGGCGAAAGCACGCGCGAGAGCGCGCTGCCCTGGGACCGCATCAATGCCGCGCGCTTCACGCCGCAGCCGTCCGAGGCGCCGGTCGTTACGCTGTTGTCGCGCGAGCACGAGGTGCGAATCGCCAGCAATCCGGACTTCGTCGCCTTCCAGGCCGACGTCCTGGCCCTCGAGGAGCTGCGCAACCAGCGCGAGGTGTCGCTGAACCTCGAGCAACGCCGCGCCGAACGCGATGCCATCGACGCCGAGCGCCTGCAGCGCGAGAATGCGCGCCGTGCGGCACGCGGAATGGCGCCGCTCGCGAACATCGGCGCTCTCGACGAGGCCGAAGCGCCGGATGCCGTCCTGGACGAGGCGGTTGAAATCGCGGCCGATGCGGCCGTCCTGCCGCCTACCCAGGATCCAGCCCGGCTCAGCTGAGCGATCCCGCCGATCCGTAATTTCCGCGTAAATTCATGGGTTTACGTGTATACGGGTCGATCTAGTGTTATACTTGACTACAACACTAAGGAACCGTAACATACCGCCACCTGCATTCTTGGAGTCCGCCCGTGACCCGCACCGACCGCTCGACTGAGATCGCAGTCACACGCGACAACCGCTTCTGGCTCGCCCTCCTGCTCGCTGCCGCCGCGCTCGTGCTCGCGGCCTGCGGCAACGCCAACGGCGACAGCAAGACCGGCGACGGCAAGGATGCCAAGGACGCGGTCCCCGCCGTTCCGGTCGAGGTGGCCGCGACGCGGCGCGCCGAAATGGCCGCGATCTACACCGGCACCGCGCCGGTCGAATCCGACCGCAAGGCTTTCGTGATGCCGAAGGTCAAGGGCGAGATCCGTTCGGTCCTCGCCGACGAGGGCCAGCGCGTGCGCGAGGGCCAGGTGCTCGCGCGCCTCGACGGCGACCAGCTGCGGCTCGAGGTCGCGCTCAACGAGGCGACGTACCGCAAGCTCGAGCGCGACTACGCGCGCAACACGGAGCTGCAGACCAAGGGCCTGATCAGTGCGGTCTCGATCGACAACCTGAAATACGAGCTCGAAGCTGCGAAGGCCAATTGGGACCTCGCGCGCCTGCAGCTTTCCTACACCGACATCCGTTCGCCGATCGCGGGCACCGTCACGCAGCGGCTCGACGTGGTCAAGGTCGGCAACACCGTGACGCCGGTCGGCGGCGTCATCGACAGCGCCGACTCGTCGCTCTTCGTGGTCGAGAATCTCGACACGCTGATCCTGCGGGTCAACGTGCCCGAGCGCGAGCTCGCGAAGCTGTTGGTCGGCCAGGTTGCCGAACTCAGCTTCGACGCGGTACCGAACCGCACGTTCGCCGGCAAGATCGCACTCATCAGCCCTTACGTGGATGCGTCGACCGCGACCTTCGCGGTGCGCATCCGCGTCACCGAGACCGGTGGCCTGCTGCGCCCCGGCATGTTCGCGCGCGTGGCGATCGTCTATGAGCGCAAGCCCGACGCGCTGCAGATCCCGCGCACGGCGCTGCTCGACGGCGACGGCCCGCCCAAGGTATTCGTCGTCAGCAACGGCAAGGCCGCGGAACGCGCGGTTCGCCTCGGCCTCAGCAGCGGCGCGATGATCGAGGTGATCGACGGCCTCAAGGACGGCGAACAGGTCGTGGTCGTCGGCCAGGGCGCGGTCAAGCCCGGCGCGGCGGTGCGCGTCGTGAACTCTCCGGCGCGCCCGGCGGCCGCCACGCCGCCCGCTGCGAAGACCGGCTGAGCGCGGACGCCCCGATGCAAATCGTCGAGTTCGCCACGCGCCGGCGCGTGACCATCCTGATGATCACGGTCGCCGTGGTCCTGTTCGGCTTCGTCTCGCTCGCGCGCCTCAAGCTGAACCTGCTGCCCGACCTTTCCTACCCGACACTGACGGTGCGCACCGACCTCCCCGGCGCTGCGCCGCTCGAGCTCGAGACCCTGATCGCGCGGCCGATCGAGGAATCGGTCGGCATCATCAGGAACGTCCGCAGCGTGCGCTCGGTGTCGCGCGCCGGCCAGGCGGACGTGATCCTCGAGTTCGCCTGGGGCACGGACATGGACCTCGCGGGCATCGACGTCCGCGAAAAGATCGACCTGCTGCAGCTCCCGCTCGAGGCGAGCCGCCCGATCCTGCTGCGCTTCGACCCGTCGACCGAGCCGGTGATGCGCTATGCCTTCGTCGACACCGACGAGTTCACCAGGTCCAACCCGGGCGAGGCCGGTGGCGTCGAGCGCCTGAAGAGCCTGCGGCGCTTCGCCGACGACCGGCTGAAGCCCGACCTCGAGTCCGTGGACGGCTCGGCGGCGGTCAAGGTCAGCGGCGGCTACGAGGACGAGATCCAGATCTTTGTGGACCAGGGCAAGCTCGCGCAGCTCAACTTGTCCATCGAGAACATCGCGCAGCGCCTGCGCGAGGAGAACGTCAACCTCTCGGGCGGCCGGCTCGAACAGGGCACGCAGCGCTTCCTGGTGCGCACGCTGAACGAGTTCGCCTCGGTGCAGCAGATGGCGGACGCGATCATCGCGACCGTGGACGGCCGGGCCGTGTACCTGCGCGACGTCGCCACGGTCACGAGCGGCTACAAGGACCGCGAGGCGATCACACGCGTGGACGGCCGAGAGTCGGTCGAGCTCGCAATTTACAAGGAAGGCGACGCCAACACGGTGCAACTCGCCAGCGGTACGCGCACCCGGATCGAGGAGCTCGGCAAGGCACTGCCGCCCGGCAGCGAGCTCGTGATGGTGTACGACCAGTCGAAGTTCATCTCGTCCGCGATCGGCGAGGTGCGCGATGCGGCGCTGATCGGCGGCCTGCTCGCGATCTTCGTGCTGTACCTGTTCCTGCGCGACGCCCGCGCCACGTTCATCACCGGCCTCGCGATTCCGGTGTCGGTCATCGGCACCTTCGTCGCAATGTACATGTTCGACCTGTCGCTCAACATCATGTCGCTCGGCGGCATCGCGCTCGCGGTCGGCATGCTCGTCGACAACGCGGTCGTGGTGCTCGAGAACATCGTGCGCCACCGCGAAGAGGGCCGCTCGCGGCTCGAGGCCGCCCGCCTCGGCACCAGCGAAGTGGGCACCGCAATCACCGCGGCGACGCTGACTTCGGTCGCGGTGTTCTTCCCGATGGTCTTCATCACCGGCATCGCCGGGCAGTTGTTCCGCGACCAGGCGCTGACCGTCAGCTTCTCGCTGCTGTTCTCGCTGATCGTCGCCATGACGCTGGTGCCGATGCTCGCGGCCGGCAAGCCGGAATACGAGGTGTCCGATCCCGAGCGCCAGCCGGGCGTCGTCGGGCGCGGCATCGGCACGGTGCTCTACTGGAAGGGCCGGATCTCGACCTGGATCGCGGACGGCCTGTCTTGGCTATTCGGCTGGCTCGCGCGGCCGACCCAGGCCGGATTCAATGCCGTCGCCCATGCCTACCTGCCGGCATTGCGCTGGGCGCTCGAACACCGCGGCCGCGTCGTGCTCGTCTCTCTCGGCGTGCTGCTCGTCACGGCGGCGCTGGTGCCGCGCCTCGGCCAGGAACTGATCCCGCAGCTCTCGCAGGGCGAGTTCATCGCGGACATCCGCCTCGCACCGGGCACGCCGCTCGAACAGACCGACCGGGCGATGGCCGTGGCCCAGGCCGACGCGATGGAACTGGACGCGATCGCGCTCTCCTACGCCGTCACCGGCACCGGCAACCGCCTCGACGCCAGCCCGACTGACGCCGGCGAGAACACCGGCCGTCTGTCGGTGACGCTGAAGCCCGGCACCGACCCGGCCGAGGAGCAGGCTGCGATCGATGCGCTGCGCGCCAGGTTCGACGCGCTCGCGGGCGTGCAGTACCAGTTCAGCCGCCCCGCCCTCTTCACTTTCGCCTCGCCGCTCGAAGTCACGATCACCGGCTACGACCTCGACCGCCTGCGCGAAGTTGCCGAACAGGTCCGGCTCGGCATGCAGGCGAGTCCGTCGTTCAGCGACATCAAGTCGACGGTCGAGTCCGGCAATCCCGAGATCCAGATCGTGTTCGACCAGGAGCGCGCAGCCCAGCTCGGCATCACCGTGCGAGAGTTCGCCGACCGCGTCGTGTCCTCGGTGCGCGGCAACGTGGCGACGCGCTACAAGCTGCGCGAGAAGAAAATCGACGTGCTGGTCCGCAGCATCGACACGCGCGCCTCCTCGGTCGAGGAGATCCGCTCGTTGATCGTCAACCCCGGTAGCGACCGTCCGCTGCCGCTGTCCGCGGTCGCGGAGGTGACGGTCGCGACCGGCCCGGCCGAGATCCGCCGCACCCGCCAGCAGCGGGTCGCCATCGTGACCGCCAACCTGTCGGGCGGCGACCTCGGCTCCGCCGTCGCCGAACTCGAGCACATCGTCGCCGGCGTCGAACTGCCGGTCGGCACGACCGCCGCGGTCAGCGGCCAGAGCGACGACATGAAGGAATCGTTCGGCTCGCTCCAGTTCACGATGCTGCTCGCCGTGTTCCTCGTGTACCTGGTCATGGCTTCGCAGTTCGAGTCGCTGCTGCACCCGTTCGTGATCCTGCTGACGATCCCGCTCGCACTGACCGGCTCGGTCTGGGCAATGTTCCTGACCGGCACGACGGTCAACGTGGTCGCCTACATTGGCCTGATCATGCTGGCCGGCATCGTCGTCAACCAATCGATCGTGCTGATCGATGCGGTCAACCAGGCGCGCGAACGCGGGCTGCCGAAGCACGAAGCGATCATCGAGGCCGCGCGCCTGCGCCTGCGACCGATCGTGATCACCAAGCTGACCACCATCCTCGGCCTGCTGCCGATGGCGATCGGTATCGGCGAGGGCGCCGAGATCCGCAAGCCGATGGCGATCACCGTGATCGGCGGTGTGGCGATCGCGAGCTTTTTCACGCTGCTCGTGATCCCGGTGGTCTATTCGCTGCTCGATCGCAAGAAGTTCCAGCCGAGCGCCGCCGGCATCATGCCGCGCGTCGCGACGGAGTCCGGCGGAGGCTGAGCCATGCTGCACACCCGATTCGCGCTCCGGCGCCCCGTCACGACGCTGATGACCTTCATCGCGGTGTCGCTGATCGGTCTGATCGCGACGACCATGCTGCCGCTCGAGCTGTTCCCCGACATCCGCTTCCCAGGCATCGCGGTCACAATCCCGTATGCGGGCTCGACGCCCGAGGAAGTCGAGCAGCTCATCACGCGGCCCGCCGAGGAGGCGATCGCGACGCTGTCCGGCATCAAGGAAATCCGCTCCACCTCGTCCGAGACCGGTTCCGAGATCATCGTGTTCTTCGAATGGGACCGTGACCCGTCGGCGGTGGGCTTCGAGGTCCGGACCAAGCTCGAGTCCATCCGCCAGGAGTTCCCGGCGAGCGCGAACCGCATCCTGACGCAGATGTTCGCGGCCGGCGATGACCGCGTACTCGCGGTGCGCATCGCGAGCGAGGAGGACCTGTCCCGGCAGTACGACATGCTCGATCGCTACCTCAAGAAACCGATCGAGCGCCTCGATGGCGTCGCGCGCGTCTCGCTCGAGGGCGTCGAGCCGCTCGAGCTCCGGATCCTGGTTGACCCGGTGCGGCTCGCCGCGTACGGCGTGGACGTTGCCCGGCTGCGCGAATCGCTCGAGGGCGCGAACTTCTCGGTCAGCGCCGGCGAGGTGACCGGCGGCTCGCAGCGCTTCCTGGTGCGCCCGATCGGCGAGTTCCAGAGCCTCGACGACGTGCGCGATTTCATCGTCACCGGCAATGTGCGGCTGCGCGACATCGCCGAAGTGGCCCTGGTCACGCCCGACCTGACCGTCGGCCGCCACCTGAATGGCCGGCTCGGCGTCGGTCTCGACGTCTTCAAGTCGACCGGCGCCAACATCGTCGACGTCGCCGACCGCGTCATGAAGGTGGTCGACGAGCAGCGCACGCTGCCGCAACTCCAGGGCATCGAGGTCATCGTGCTGCAGAACCAGTCCGAAAGCATCCGCAGCTCGCTGTCGGAACTGCGCAATGCCGGCCTGATTGGCGCGGGTCTGGCGCTGGTCGTGCTGTTCCTGTTCCTGCGCGACTGGCCGACCACGCTGATCGTGAGCCTCGCCGTGCCGTTCTCGCTGTTGATCACCGTCGCGGCGCTGTACTTCCTCGGCTTCTCGCTGAACATCCTGACGATGATGGGCATGCTGCTCGCGGTCGGCCTGCTGGTGGACAACGCAGTGGTCGTGACCGAAAGCATCTTCCGGCACCGGCAGGTGCCTGGCGCGGACGCGATCGCCGCCACGCTGTCGGGCGTCAGCGAGGTCGGCCTCGCGGTGCTCGCGGGCACGCTGTCGACGGTGATCGTGTTCCTGCCGATCATCTTCGGCGACGAGAGCGAGATCTCGATCTTCATGGTGCACGTCGCCGTGCCGATCGTGGTGGCGATGCTCGCTTCCCTGCTGGTCGCACAGACCATCATCCCGACGCTGACCGCGCGCTTCCCCTCGCCGCCCCCGATCAAGGCCGGCTCGCTGTTTGCGCGCGTGCAGGACTGGTACCTGCGCAGGCTCGACTGGATGTTCAGCCACAAGTGGTGGGCCGGGCTCTTCGTCCTGCTGACCGTGCTGTCGCCGGTGCCGCTGTTCATGACCGAGCTGGTCAAGTTTGACATGTTTCCGCAGGCTGCGTCCGACCGCCTGTTCCTGCCGTACCACATCGAGGGTACCTACCCGCTCGCGCGCACCGAAGAGGCCGTGACGCGCGTAGAGGCCTATCTCGAGGAGAACCGCGAGCGCTTCGGCATCGACCTCGTCTACAGCGTCTTCTTTCCGAACGACGCCTCGAGCGTGATCCGGCTGAAGCCCAGGGACGAGCTGCCGATGGACCCGCCCGACCTGATGAAGGAGATCGAGAAGGGCCTGCCCGAGATCATCATCGGCAAGCCGAGCTTCCGCTTCGACGAAGACCAGAATTCGACCGGCAGCTTCAGCATGCGCCTGACCGGCGAGTCCACCGAGCAGCTGGTCGCGCTGTCGCGCACGGTAGTCGACCGGCTTCAAGACGTTGCGGGATTCGACTCGGTGCGCTCGACGGCCAAGGCCGGCGAGCACGAAGTGCAGGTGGTCGTGGACCGCGAGCGCGCGTCGCGGCTCGGCCTGACGCCGCAAGTCATCGCACAGACGCTCGCGGTCGCGATGCGGGGCGACCCGCTCAAGGAGTTCCGCGCCGACGACCGCGAGATCCAGATGCGCCTCGCCTTCCGCGCCGACGACCGCCAGACGCTCGAGGACCTGGCGGCGACCCCGCTCTACCTGCAGGACGGCACGCGCAGCTCGCTCGGCGCCGTGGCGAGTTTCCGCATCGACCAGAGCGCCCGCACGATCGACCGCGTCGACCGCCTGACGTCAGTCGTCATCGAGGGCAACATCTCGGAGGAATCCTCGCTCGACAAGGTCAAGGTGGGGGTCGAGGCAGTAATGAAGCAGTTTCCGCTGCCGCCCGGAGTCGCCTGGGAGTACGGCCGGAGCGTCGAGGACAGCGACGACACCGCATCGACCATGCAGAGCAACATCCTGCTGGCGGTCGCGCTGATCTTCCTGGTGATGGCGTCGCTGTTCGAGTCCCTGCTCTACCCGATCTCGATCATCACGTCGATCGTATTCGCGATCGTCGGTGTGTTCTGGGGACTCGCGATCAGCGACACGCCGATGTCGTTCATGGCGATGCTCGGCATCATGATCCTGATCGGGGTGATCGTGAATATCGGCATCGTGCTGATCGCGCACGTCATCGACCTGCGCAAGGAAGGACTCAACCGGCACGACGCGATCATCGAAGCCGCGCGGCACCGGCTGCGGCCCATCATGATGACATCGCTGGTGACGCTCCTCGCGATGCTGCCGATTGCAATCGGCGACACGCAGGTCGGCGGCGACGGCCCGGCCTATTACCCGATGGCCCGCGCGCTCATGTCGGGACTGTTTTTCGGCAGCGTGACCTCGATCTTCTTCGTGCCCATGTTCTACGTCTGGCTCGACGACCTGAACAATTGGCGCCAGCGCGTCAAGCGGTACGGCGCCGGACGGCGCGAGGCGGCAGCAGGGCCGTCCCCGGCGGCGGCGGTCACGAAAGGCTGAGGCGGGCCGCGGACGCGGCTCAGCGCAGCAGGACCTTGTAGACGTCCCAGTAGTCGTCGACCAGCACGTTCGCGTCCGGCACGCCGCCGGTCGCCGCAGGCGGCAGGGACGCCGGCTGCGGTACCGTTTCGGTCTGGTTGCGCCAGGTCGCGCCGGCCGCCATCTTCTCGCCGCGCTTCTTGATCTCTGCCGGCAGCCCTTCCTGGGCGCGTACCAGCGTCAGCGCGGTCGCGATCTCGCGCAGCCGCCCGAGGCAGGCCTCGAGGCTGCCGTGCTTAGCGCTCTCTACGCTGCGGTTATTGGCGAGCCGCGCGTCCATGGCGAGGCCCGAAACCGCGAGCCGTGCGTAGAGGATCTGCGCGTAGGCGATCACGGAGAGGTTCACCGAACGCCGGCCGTCGATCGTCAGGCCCGGGAATTCCGGCCACGGTTCCTTCTCGATTGTCCGGTGCGACTCGCGCATGTCGGCGAGCAGTCGCTCGGCCACCACGCAGCGCTGGCGCTGTTCCAGAATCTCGGTGGCGAGCGTGCGCCGCTTGAAGTAGTGCCAGAAGCCCGTGAGCTTCGCCATGCGTTCCTCGAGCTGGCGCAGCCGCTCGCGCTCGCCGTCCGCGACTTCCTGGGACTGGCGCAGGCGCTCGTCCGCGACCTTCAGTCGCTCCGCGCGGTCCTGCTGGAATTCCGCCAATTGATGCTTGCGCTGCGCGTCCTGGCGGTCGCGCTTGAGGTCCGCCGAGAATTTCTCGAGCTGCTCGCGGCAGGCGCGCCACAGCGATTTCAGGCCAAAGTGCACCAGCGCGTCGACACCGCGATCGGTATTGCCGAGCAGCACCTCGAGGCCCTCGAGCTGCTGCTGCAGCCGGCTGTTCGCGTTCTCCTGCTGCTTGAGCTTGTTGCGCAGGTTGTGCAGCTGGTCGTCGAGGGCCTGCAGTTCTTTCTTGAGCTCCGCGCGGTTCCAGAACAGCTTGAGCAGCCGCTCCTGCTCCGCCGGATCGGGCTTGCTGATCGACGGCAGCTTCAGCTGCGACCACTTGTCAGGAAGCATGACGGCCATGCGGGCGGCTCCGTCTCAGGCCGCGGGCTGTGCGAAGCGGTGCCCGTTGCCCGCGCAGTATTCGAGCCATTTGTTGAGCAGCATGTTGCAGGACCAGCGCTGGCCCTGATCGCGCGGCACGCTGGCGGCGAGCCGCCGCAGCCCCGGGTGCGCGGGCTCAACGTGCGAGCTGCAGGCCTCCGCGAGGCGCGCGTCGTGATAGACGCGGATCTCGAGGCCCGGATCGCGCGCGGGCTCGTGGCCGTCACCGAACAGGTAGGTCATGCCGAGCGTCGTCGTGTACCGGCACTGCTCGCGCACCGAGAGTTCGAGCGCAGGCGATCCGGCGACTTCGGAGGTCAGCGAACCGCGCAGGCGCTTGAGGTCGGGTACCAGCCACCCGAGGCGAATGAAGTTGCTCTCATAGAGCGTCATCAGGCTCACGAAGGACCGCGGCCGTGCGCGCCAGGAGATCGTGCAGAGTCCGTCCGACACCATGGATTTGACTATATCACAGGAAAATCCGGCCAAATCCCGCGCGAATCGTGCTGTTTGTCACGAATCCGTCACGGCCGCACGCGCCGCGGGATCGAGAGTCGCTCGAGCACGCGGCTCGCGATCTCCTCGATGGAAGTATCGGTCGTTTCGAGGTACGGGATGCCGTGGCGCTCGAACAGCTGCTCGGCGGCCCGCACTTCGAATGCGCATTGCTGCGGCGACGCATAGCGGCTGTCGGGCCGGCGCTCCTGGCGGATCTGCTGCAGGCGCCCGGACTCGATCGTGAGCCCGAACAGCTTCGCGCGAAACGGCTCGACGACCGCGGGCAGGCGCACGCCGTCGAGGTCGTCCTCGGTCAGCGGGTAATTGGCCGCAAACGCGCCGTATTGCAGCGCCATGTACACGCAGGTCGGCGTCTTGCCCGAGCGGGACACGCCGAGCAGGATCACGTCTGCGCGTTCGTAGTCGCGGGTCTGCGCGCCGTCGTCGTTCGCCAGCGCGAAATTCGTTGCGTTGATGCGCATCGTGTACGCGGTCAAATCGGCCATGCCGTGCGCCCGTCCGAGCACGTGCGCGGACTGCGCGCCGAATTCGCGTTCGAGCGGGCCGAGGAAGGCATCGAAGAAATCGAGGAACAGGCAGCGCGCCTGCTTCAGCGCGTCGCGGACCTCGTTGTTGACGAGCGTCGCAAAAACGACGGGCCGCGCGCCCTCCTCGCGTTCCGCCTGATCGATTTTCGCGAGCGCCTCCCGCGCCTTGTCAACGCTGGTGATGAATGGCAAAGTGACGGGCCTGAATTCCATGCCGTCGAACTGCGTCAGCAGGCTGTGCCCCATCGTCTCGGCGGTGACGCCGGTCTGGTCGGACACGAAGAAGACGGTTCGTCGCTGTTTCATGACGCTGGTTCCGTTGCCCGCCACGCTCCGCGCCGCCGGTCGGCGCGCGTCGGATCGTAGCAGGTGCGGACCGCGCGAGGATCGGGCTTGACCGGCTACACCATTCCCTTCAGCCACCTCGGAATGCGCGACGTCGAATCGGTCGGCGGCAAGAACGCCTCGCTCGGGGAGATGATCTCGAAGCTCGGCCAGGCCCGCGTGCGGGTCCCCGACGGTTTCGCGACGACGGCGCAGGCCTACCGCGATTTCCTCGCACAGGACGGGCTTCGCGAGCGCATCGCCGCGGAACTCGCCGGCCTCGACGTCGACGATGTCGCGCGCCTGGCCGATTGCGGACGGCGCATCCGCGGCTGGATCCTGGCGACGCCCTTTCCGCCGGCGCTCGAGCGCGAGGTCGGCGCCGCCTGCGAGACGCTCTGCCGCGAAGGCGCCGCCGTCGCCGTCCGGTCTTCGGCGACCGCCGAGGACCTGCCAAACGCCTCGTTCGCCGGCCAGCAGGAGACGGTCCTGAATGTGCGCGGCGTACCCGCCGTGCTGCAGTCGATGCATGAGGTGTACGCGTCGCTCTACAACGACCGCGCAATCGCCTACCGCGCGCACCAGGGTTTCGACCATGGCCAGGTCGCGATTTCGGTCGGCGTCCAGCACATGGTGCGCAGCGACATCGGCGCGAGCGGCGTCATGTTCACGCTCGACACCGAATCGGGTTTCCGCGACGCGGTGTTTATTACTGCTTCCTGGGGGCTGGGCGAGTTGGTCGTGCAGGGCGCGGTCAACCCGGACGAGTTCTACGTCTACAAGCCGGCGCTCGCCGCCGGCCGGCACGCGATCATCCGCCGCAATCTCGGCTCCAAGGCCTCGCGCATGGTGCACGCGCGCGAGCCGGCGCCCGGCCGCTGGGTCGAGACCGAGGACGTTTCAGCGGCCGACCGGGCGCGCTTCTGCATCGGCGACAGCGACGTGCAGGAGCTGGCTCGCCTCGCGGTCGCGATCGAGGCGCACTACGGCTGCCCGATGGACATCGAGTGGGGCAAGGACGGGGCGACCGGCCAGATCTACGTGCTGCAGGCGCGGCCGGAGACGGTGCAGAGCCGCACCGGACGCTCGATCCAGCGCTTCACGCTGAAGGACCGCTCGCGCACCCTGACGCAGGGCCGCGCGATCGGCCAGCGCATCGGCGCCGGCCCCGCGCGCATCATCGCCCACGCCCGCGAGATGTCGCGCGTGCAGCCCGGCGACGTGCTGGTCTCCGACATGACCGACCCTGACTGGGAGCCGGTCATGAAGCGCGCCGCCGCGATCGTCACGAACCGCGGCGGCCGCACCTGCCATGCCGCGATCATCGCGCGCGAGCTCGGCGTCCCGGCCGTCGTCGGCTGCGGGGATGCGACGACCAAGATAAAGGACGGCGACCTGGTCACCGTGTCGTGCGCCGAGGGCGATACCGGCTTCATCTACGAGGGCCGCCTCGACTTCGAGCAGCAGCAGATCGAGCTCGACGCGCTGCCGGAACCGCCGGTGCGCATCATGATGAACGTGGGCAACCCGGACCGCGCCTTCGACTTCGCGTCGATCCCGAACCACGGCGTCGGCCTCGCACGCCTCGAATTCATCATCAACCGCATGATCGGCGTGCATCCGCGCGCACTGCTCGAGTTCGCGACCCTCGACCCGACGATCCAGGCGCAGGTGCGACGCCAGATGGCCGGTTACGACGATCCGGTCGGCTTCTTCGTCGAGAAGCTGGCCGAAGGCATCGCCAGCATCGCGGCAGCGTTCGCGCCTCAGCCGGTCATCGTCCGGCTCTCGGACTTCAAGTCGAACGAGTATGCCAACCTGATCGGCGGACGCCAGTACGAGCCGCACGAGGAAAACCCGATGCTCGGCTTCCGCGGCGCCTCGCGCTACACGGACCCCGCCTTCGCCGCCTGCTTCGAACTGGAATGCCGCGCGCTACGCCGCGTGCGCGACGACATGGGCCTCGCCAACGTTCAGGTCATGGTGCCTTTCGTGCGCACCGTGGACGAGGGCCGGCGCGTCGTCGAGCTGCTCGCCACCCACCGCCTGCGCCGCGGCGAGAACGGACACAAGGTCATCATCATGTGCGAGCTGCCGACCAATGCGCTGCTGGCACGCGACTACCTCCAGCATTTCGACGGCATGTCGATCGGCTCGAACGACATGACGCAGCTGACGCTCGGCCTCGACCGGGATTCGGGCGTCGTCGCGGCGCTCTTCGACGAGCGCGACCCGGCAGTCAAGGCGCTCCTTTCAATGGCGATCAAGGCCTGCAAGGACGCCGGCAAGTACATTGGCATCTGCGGGCAGGGTCCCTCTGACCACCCCGACCTCGCCCGGTGGCTCGTCGACCAGGGCATCGACAGCCTGTCGCTCAATCCGGATACGGTCGTCGAGACGTGGCTGTACCTGGCGACCGGAACGAAGCGGTAACGGCGCGCTCTTTCGCTCCGGGCGGGGTTCCCTCGCTCGCTCAGAAGAGAAGAATAAGAAAATTCGCTCGCTCGGGACCCCGCCCGGAGCTACGGCGCGCCGAGTTCGCTTCGCGCGAATTCCCAGTTACGGCCATCGTACGGACTGACGGTCATCGAGGTGATGGTTGAGGAGTCGAGGCAGCGGGCGTTGACGCTGTAGCCGTCGGGATGCGAGCGAGGAACATAGAACGATTTGACGCCGCAGTGCTTGCAGAAACGGTGCTTGGCGGTGTGCGTGCCGAAGGTGTATTCGACGAGATCGTCGGCGCCGGACAGCAAACGGAATTGTTCCTTCGTCGCGATCAGGTGCAGGAAGCCGGAGCGCGCGCACAGC
>JANNKZ010000293.1:0-3729 GCA_031396515.1 Gammaproteobacteria bacterium | reverse complement strand
GTCGGCTGGTACTGGCGCGGCGAGCTCTGGATGCGGTCAGGAAATCACGTTGCAGCGATCTCAGCCTACCAGACGGCGCTCAAGATCCTGCCGGACGACATGACTTACCGCGCCGCGCTCGAGAAGGCCGAGGCCGCAAAGAAGTAAGGAGTCCACGCATGAAATCAACAAATCGATGGGGCGCCGTGTGTTGCGCGCTGGCGATACTCGTCCCGTGGTCGGCGGTGTCCTCCGAAACTACGGTGCGTTCGCCCGCACCGACCGTCGCGCCGCTCACGACGCCGGTCCCGGTAAAGACCGTGGACGCCGCGAGGATCCGCCTCTCGAGCGTGCAGACAGCGATCGACTTGCTCGACACGCAGGTCGCCATGCCGGCGCCGCCCAAGCTGACACCGGCGCAGATCGTCGAGTGGAAGGAACATGGCGCCTGGCTGGCGAGTGTGCGCGAACGTTACGCCAACTTTCTCGCGCAGAACGGAGGCGCGTTCGGCGGCACGCCGGGACTCGTGGGCACCGCCGGCGCGGACATGGCGAAGCAGATGGCGCAGATGAACACACAATTCCTGGCGCTGCAGGAAGCAACGCAGACGGAGAGCCGGCGCTTCCAGACGCTCTCGAACGCCTCGAAGGCGCGTCACGACATCGCGTTGAACGCGATTCGCAACATGAAGTAGGGGGTCGCGGTGGCGGCCGGATGACAGGGGAGCTTCGACATGCATTCCAGCCTCAGGATCCTGGCGCTCTGTAGCGCGCTGTTTATCGTTCTGACTGCCAGCGCCGCCACCCGCGAGCCGACGGCGCAGGAGATCGCGGAACTCCGGGCGGTCATCGACAGCGGCGATCTCGAAGTGGCGGAGAACCTGCGCGCAAAATACTTTCTTGAGGAGATCAGGGGCACGGCCCTCGATGTCCAGACCATGCGCCTTCAGTACTTCAAGAAGGAATTCGACGCGGCCCTGGAACTCGCGGAGCGCGTGCTCGTTGCCGATCCGCGCAACACCGACGCGCTCAACATGCGCGGGCTCGTGAAGGCGGAGCGCCAGGACGCTGCGGGCGCACTCGCGGACTTCGACGCCGCGATTGCGATCGATCCCGCGAACTTCAAGGCGAATATCAATCGCGCCAGGCTCTTCTGCGCACAGCGCCGATTCGACGAGGCGGACCAGGCCTATGACGCCGCGCGCAAGCGGTTGTCCGATAAAGCCAGCGTCTTTGATGCGCAGTTCGATTGCCATTTCACAGCGGGTCGCCACAAGCACGCCATTGAAGTGGCCAACGCCTGGTTCGCCTACAAGGCAGACTTCAGGATGCTGGCGCGGCTGGCACAGGTCGAGCATGCCCATGGCGAGCACGACAAGGCGTACAAGACCTATCTCAAGTCGTTGGCGATGTATGGCAGCAACAACGATTTTCGAAGCTATACGGCGCGCATTTCCCTGGACATCGGCGGGCCGCAGCTGGCGCTCAAGACTTTCGATGAGCAGATTGCGGAGACACCGGGGAACCCGAATCTCTACCTGGATCGCGGCGAGGCGTACGACATGCTGGGCCGCGACGACGAAGCGCTCGCGGATTACGATCGAGGATTCGCGAGTGTCGGCCGGGAGCCGCCGCCGAAGCGCGCTCGGCCGATGGCGCTGCGCGGCGTCATCAAGCTCGAGCGCGGCGACATCAAGGGCGCGACAGCCGATTTCGACGCGGCCATAGCGAACGACCCGAACGATCCGGTCGGCTGGTACTGGCGCGGCGAGTTGTGGATGCGCTCAGGTAATTACGACGCCGCGATCTCGGCCTACGAGGCGGCGCTCAAAGTCCTGCCGAACGACGAGACTTACCGCGCAGCGCTCGCGAAGGCGCAAGCCACAAGGAAGTAGCCTGATAGGGGACGCATGCCTGACTCGGCCTGGGCCGGCCGAAGAGCCGGAGTAAGGGATCCGTCCCCAATTACGTCGCCGGCAGCCGCGCCTTCATCGTCCGCATCAGCAGGAAGACGCTGATTGCGGCTTGCAACCATACGCTCGCAACCGAGACGTACCAGACGTGGTCGAGCGTGAGCCACGGCTGCGTCGACAGCCAGATCGCCGGCAGCATGAACGTGAACAGGCGCGAGGCCGTGCTGCCGAAAGCGGGCCAGGTGTGGCCGAGGCCCTGGAAGATCCCGGAGCAGCTGAAGATGATCCCGGACGCGGCAAAGTTGAGCGACACGAGCCGCAGGAAGTGCGTCGCCACCTCGATGACTTCCGGCTCCTTCGTGAAGAAGCGCACCAGCCACTCGGGCCAGAACTGGCAGAGCACCGTCAGCCCGATCATCAGCGCAATGCTGATGGTCGTGGCGGAACGGAATGTCTCGCGCACGCGATCGTAGTGCTTCGCACCGAAATTTTGGCCGGCGATCGGCGCGGTCGCGAACGCGATCGCCATTGCCGGCAGGAAGATCGACTGCATCAGGCGCATGCCGAGCCCGAAGCCCGCCTGCGCCGCCGAGCCGAAATCGCGGATCACCCAGTAGATCACCGCCATGTACACGAACATCAGGCCAAACTCGCCGCCGGCGGGCAGCCCGATGTTGATCATGCGTTTCCAGACCGCGAACCGCGGCCGCCACAATTCGCCGTGCAGGTGCACATACTTCTCGAGACGCCGGAAATACCAGACGAGCATGAAGACGCCCGCGACGATCGCGATGGTGCTCGCGAGTCCGGCTCCTGCGACGCCCATCGGCCGGCCAGTGCCGAGGCCCGCGATCAAGACGGGCGCAAGCACCGCGTTCAGGAGCACCGTCGCCATCTGCACGATCATCGTCGGCTTCACGACGCCGGTGCCACGCAGCGCCGACATCATCACGACGGTCAGGTACTGCAGCGCGAGCCCGGGCAGGAACCAGAAGAGATACGCAACGCCGGCCGCCGCAGTCTCCGCATCCGCCGCAATCGTATCCATGTACCAGCCGGTCAGCGAGTAGCCGCCGATCAGCGTGCCCGCCATGAAGATCGCGGCAAGCACGAGTGACTGGTTGAAAACAAGATTCGCTTCGTGCGGGTCCTTGCGCCCGACTGCCTGCGCGATCAAGGACATTGCGCCGACGCCGAGCATCTGGGTCAGCGCCATCACGACGAACATCCCGAGCCCCGCCGCACCGACGCCCGCGAGCGCTGCATCGCCGAGCCGCGCGACGAAATAAAGGTCGATCAGGAAATAAAGCGTCTGGCCCAGCATGCCGATCGCGATCGGCGTGGCCATGGCGACGAGGTGGCCCGGGATCGGGCCCTGCGTGAGATCGCGCATGATCGGGAGTAGGATCGCATATCGCGGTACCGCATGGGACCGCCGGACTGACAAAACATCGGGGAGAGACTCATGAGAAAATTGCAAACGGCCGCATTCGCGGCGGCGGCATTATTCGCGCTCGGCGGATGCCAGAAGGCGCAGGACACGAGTGCTGACGAACAGGCGATCCGCGCGGGAACGGATGCCTGGGACGACGCCTACAATGCCGGCGACACGGCAGCGCTGGCGGCGGCCTATGCCGAAGACGCCGTGCTGCTGCCGCCGAACGCACCCGCAGTCTCGGGTCGCGCGGCGATCGGCGATTTCCTGACCGCCGATGGCGTCAATACGCGCAGCGCCGGGCTGCAGTTCGCGATCGCAAACGACAGCACGGTCGGCGTTTCCGGCGACCTGGCCTACGAAGCCGGAACGTTCAAAGTCAACGACGCGTCGGGCGCCACC
>JANNKZ010000290.1:0-2063 GCA_031396515.1 Gammaproteobacteria bacterium | reverse complement strand
GTTCCCGACACTCCGGACCCACCGAAACCCGATGCCTGCTTCCCGAACAACTGGGTGAGCTTCCACGCGGACGGCAGCGTCGTGCTGTATCCGATGATGGCGCCGTCGCGCCGCACCGAACGGCGCGCAGAGCCGATCGCGGCGCTCCAGGCCGCGGGCTACCGCGTTGCTCGCACGATCGACCTGTCGGGCTGGGAGGCGCACGGCGAATTCCTCGAAGGCACGGGCAGCCTGGTGCTCGATCGCTGCCACCGCACGGCCTATGCCTGTCGCTCGCCGCGCACGACCGCGGCCGCGCTCGCGGATTTCGCGGAGCGGCTGCGCTATCGCGTCATCGCCTTCGACGCGACCGGCCCCGCCGGCGAACCCGCGTACCACACGAACGTGATGATGGCGATCGGTGAGGGCTTCGCCGTCGTCTGCGCGGAGTCGATTCCGGATCCCGCGGAACGCGCGCAGGTGCTGTCGGAACTCACGCACGCGGGACACGCGCCGATCACCATCAGCAAGGCGGAGATGCTCGGTTTCGCCGGCAACCTGCTGGCGCTGCGCGCCCGCACGGGCGGGCAGGTGATCGCGATGTCGGAGACGGCGTGGAACAGCCTGACGCCCGCAGCGCGGCGCGCGCTCGAGGCCCACGGCCGCATCGTCACTGCGGCCATTCCGACCATCGAACGCTACGGCGGCGGCAGCGTGCGCTGCATGATCGCCGAGGTTTTCCTGCCGCGCTGAGCGCACCCGGGCCGGTGCTAGAATCCGGCCCTTGCTCGAACTCGGCCTCAAGATCCTGTTCGCCTATCTGCTGGGCTCCGTGGTCGGCGCCCTGCTGATCGGCACGTTCCGCGGCGTGGACATCCGCGAGCTCGGCAGCGGCAATGCCGGTGGCACGAATGCGCTGCGCACCCAGGGCTTCTGGTTCGCCGCCGCGACCGTCGTCATCGATGTCGGCAAGGGCTGGCTGGCGGCGGGCTGGCTGCCCGGGCTCGCGTTGCCGGGAATCGCCGCGGATCCGGCCGTCGATCGTGCCTGGCTCGTCGCCGCCTGCGCGGCGGCGGCTGTCGTCGGCCATGTCTGGCCGCAATATCACGGCTTCCGCGGCGGCAAGGGAGGCGCGACGCTGGTCGGCGCCTTGCTCGCATGGATGCCGACGCTGGTTCCGATCGCGATCGTCGTCTGGTTCACGGTCGTTCTGGTGTCGGGCTTCGTCGGCCTCGCCACGGTCATGGCCGCCGCCGCAATGCCGGTCTCCGCGTGGCTGCTCGCCGGCGTATCCGGTCCGCTTCTGGCATTCACGCTCGCGATGGCGGCGCTCGTCGCCTTCGCCCATCGCAGCAATCTCGCGCGCATGCGCGCGGGCAGCGAGCCGCGCCTGACTCGGTTGTGGCTATTCGGGCCGCGCAAGTCTTCATGACGCGGCGCGGCGAATTGCTGCGGCTGCTGGCGGATGGCGAGATCCACTCGGGCGAGGAGCTCGCCGCGCGCCTCGGCATCTCGCGCGCGGCCGTGTGGAAGCAGCTCCGTCCGCTTGCGGACTGGGGCATCGCCTGCGAAGCCGAACGCGGACGCGGATATCGCCTGGCCGCGCCGCTTGATCTCCTGACTGCGGTGGCCATCCGCCGCGAACTGCCGCAATTCGCGACTGATCGTCTCCGCAATCTCGACGTGCACGAAGCGATTCCCTCGACCAGCGATACGCTGCTCGCGGTCAATGACCTGCCGCCGGGGCGATTCGACGCCTGCTTCGCGGAATTCCAGACCGCGGGCCGAGGTCGCCGCGGCCGCCGCTGGCTCGCGCCATTTGCGTCCAGTGTGTGCCTGTCGGTGAACTGGGGCTTTCGCGATTCCGCCTCCGCCCTCAGCGCGCGCTCTCGCTCGCGGTCGGAGTCGCCGTGCTGCGCGCGCTGAAGAAGCAGGGTGTGACCGGTGCGCAGCTCAAGTGGCCGAACGACATCGTGCACGACGGCCGCAAACTCGGTGGCATCCTGATCGACCTGCGGGGCGAGGCGGCCGGACCCGCCTACGTGGTAGTCGGTGTCGGCCTAAACCTGCGCCTGCCGCCGCAG
>JANNKZ010000289.1:0-5934 GCA_031396515.1 Gammaproteobacteria bacterium | reverse complement strand
AACCGGCAGGACAACTTCGACCATGGCCATGGGGGCAGAGTAACAAGTAACAGGTAACAAGTAACAAGGAGGCCGGGCGCCGCTTGTTACCTGTTACTTGTTACTTGTTACCTGTTACTACGGGTTGCGATAGCGGTTGGTAATCGGCAAGCGCCGGTCGCGCCCGAAGGCACGCGGCGTGATCTTTACGCCGGGCGGCGCCTGACGCCGCTTGTATTCGTTGCGCTTCACCATGTCGAGCACCCGCACGACCGTCGCGCGGTCGAATCCCTTCCCCACGATCTCGTCCACCGATCGGTCATCCTCGATGAATGCGGCGAGGATCGGGTCGAGCACGTCGTACGGCGGCAGCGAATCCGAATCGAGCTGGTTTTCGCGCAGCTCCGCGGTCGGCGGCCGGTCGATGATGCGCTGCGGGATCACCGGCTTGCCCTGGCGGTTGCGCCAGTTGGCGAGGCGGTACACCAGCGTCTTGCTGCAATCCTTGATCGGCGCGTAGCCGCCGGCCATGTCGCCGTAAAGCGTCGCGTACCCGACCGACATCTCGCTCTTGTTGCCGGTCGTGAGCAGCATGCGACCGGTCTTGTTCGAGATGCCCATCAGCACGATGCCGCGGCAGCGCGCCTGGATGTTCTCTTCCGCCGAATCCGGCTGGCGGCCGCGGAACTCCGGCTCGAGCGCCGCGAGCGTCGCCTGGAACATGCCCTCGATCGGGATCATCGAGTAGCGCACGCCGAGCCCGCGCGCCATCGCGGCGGCGTCCTTCTCGGACATGCTCGAGGTGTAGCGCGACGGCAGCATGACCGCATGCACGTGCGCGGGACCGAGCGCGTCGCAGGCGAGCGCAAGCACGAGCGCCGAATCGATGCCGCCCGACAGCCCCAGCACGACGCCGCTGAAGCCGTGCTTGCCGACGTAGTCGCGGACTGCCGCAACGATCGCGCGATACACGCTCTCTTCGGCAACGAGGAGCGGCGCCAGGCTATCGGGCTCGACCTCGATGCCATTCTCCACGATGGCTGCGTTCACGCAGGACAGCGATTCCTCGAAAGCGGGCGCGCGATGCACGACCCGGCCGGTGGCATCCACCACGAAGGAATGGCCATCGAAGATCAGCTCGTCCTGCCCACCGAACAGGTTGACGTAGGCAAAGGGCATGCCGGTTTCCTGTACGCGCTTCGCGATCGCCGCCTCGCGCTCCGGCTGCTTGCCGAGCTGGAACGGCGAGGCATTGAGCGCGACGCAGAGGTCGGCTCCCGCGGCGCGCAGCGCCGCCGCCGGCTGTACGTGCCAGATGTCCTCGCAGATCAGGATGCCGATCCGTAGTTCGCCCGCATCGACCACGACCGCCTCCGAGCCCGGCGTGAAATAGCGCTTTTCGTCAAACACCTGGTAGTTCGGCAGGCGCTGCTTCCGGTAGCGCGCCCGCACCGCGCCGCCCTCGAGCCAGGCGGCCGTGTTGTAGATCGTTTCCGCGGTGTATTCCGGATAGCCGATGAGGACCGCAATGCCCTGCGCCGCGGCCGCGACGCTCGCGAGCGCTTCGTCGATGCGGCGGCGGAATCCGCGGTGAAAGAGCAGGTCCTCGGGCGGATAGCCCGAGAGCGCGAGTTCCGGGAAGACGACGAGCGCAGCGCCCTGCGCCTTCGCTTCCGCAATGCGCGCGATCGCGCGCTTCGCATTGCCCGGTGCGTCGCCGACAGTGAGATTAATCTGAGCCAGTGCGATTCGCATGTTTTACGATACTAAAAAGGTGACGCGAACCTTTTCCCGAAAAAGGTTTGCGTCACCTTTTTTTAGCGCTTCTTTTTCCGACGCCGCCGCGAAACGAGTGCGGTCTTCATGGCGCTGCCGAGCTCGGCCGGCGACCGCACCGTGCGAACGCCTGCCTCCTCGAGCGCTGCGTACTTGTCCGCCGCCGTGCCCTTGCCGCCCGCGATGACCGCGCCGGCGTGGCCCATGCGCTTGCCGGCGGGCGCGGTGACGCCCGCGATGTAGGCGACGACCGGCTTCGACACGTGGCGGCGAATGTAGTCGGCCGCCGCCTCCTCGTCGCTGCCGCCGATTTCGCCGACCATCACGATGCCCGCCGTCTTCGCGTCGCGCTCGAAGAGCGCGAGCACGTCGATGAAATTCATGCCGCGTACCGGGTCACCGCCGATGCCGACGCAGCTCGATTGCCCGAGCCCGAGGTTCGTCGTCTGGAAGACCGCTTCGTAGGTCAGCGTGCCGGAGCGCGAAATGATGCCGACACGCCCGGGCTTGTGGATGAAGCCGGGCATGATGCCGACTTTGCACTCGCCGGGCGTAATCACGCCAGGGCAGTTCGGCCCGACCAGGCGGCTCCTGCCGCCGGCGAGCGCGGCTTTCACGCGCACCATGTCGATGACCGGAATGCCTTCGGTGATGCAGACGATGAGCTTCACGCCCGCGTCCGCCGCCTCGAGGATCGCGTCCGCCGCGAACGGCGCCGGCACGTAGATCATGCTGACGTCGGCCTTCGTCTTCGCGACCGCGTCGTGCACCGTGTCGAATACCGGCCGGTCGAGGTGCGAGCTGCCGCCGCGGCCGGGTGTCACGCCGCCGACCAGGTTCGTGCCGTAGGCGATTGCCTGTTCGGAGTGGAAGGTACCCTGCTTGCCGGTGAAGCCCTGGCAGAGCACGCGACTCCTGCGATCGACCAGGATACTCATCGGCGCGCACCGCGACCCGCGAGTTTCACGGCCTTGGTCGCAGCGTCGGTCAAGTCCTTCGCCGCGGTGATCGCGAGCCCGCTCGCGGCGAGGATCTTCCGCGCCTGGTCGGCATTCGTGCCCTCGAGCCGCACGATCACCGGCACCGACACGCCGACCTCTCGCACCGCCTGCACGATGCCCTCCGCGATCACGTCGCAGCGGACGATGCCGCCGAAGATGTTCACGAGCACCGCGCGCACGCGCTCGTTCGACAGGATCAGGCGGAAGGCCGCGGTCACGCGCTCGGCGGTCGCGGTGCCGCCGACGTCGAGGAAGTTCGCGGGTTCGCCGCCGTGCAGCTTGATCAGGTCCATGGTCGCCATGGCGAGCCCGGCGCCGTTGACCATGCAGGCGATGTTGCCGTCGAGCGAGACGTAATTGAGTTCATGCTCGGAGGCCTGCCGTTCCATCGCGTCTTCCTGCGATGGATCGCGGAGCGTCACGAGCTCGGGCTGACGGTAGAGCGCGTTTGCCTCGACGTTGATCTTGGCGTCGAGCGCGACCAGCGCGCCGTCCTTGGTCACGATCAGGGGATTGACCTCGATCAGCGCTAGGTCACGCTCGAGGTACAGCTTGTAGAGTGCGCGCGCAATGCGCTCGAATTCCGCGACCTGCTTTCCCGTCAGGCCCAGGCCGAACGCCAGGCGGCGGCACTGATAGCCCTGAAGTCCCGCCGCCGGATCGATGTCGGCGCGCAGGATGCGCTCCGGCTGCAGCGCCGCCACTTCCTCGATGTTCATGCCGCCCGCCGCTGAGGCGACGAAGGCGATGCGGCTCGTTTCGCGGTTCAGCAGCAGCGACAGGTAGAGCTCGCGCTCGATCGCGCTGCCGGACTCCACGTAGACCAGCCCGATCGGCAGCCCGTCGGCGCCGGTCTGTTTCGTGACGAGACGCTCGCCGAGCATTGCTTTCGCGGCGCGGCCGACTTCTGCCGCCGAGCGGCAGAGCTTCACGCCGCCGGCCTTGCCGCGCCCGCCCGCATGCACCTGGGGCCTTGACGACCCAAACCGGCCCCGGCAATTCGCCGGCTGCGGCGATCGCCTCGGCTTCGGTCGCGGCGACCCGCCCGGCCGGTACCGGCACGCCGTGGTCCGCGAAGACGCGCTTCGACTGGTATTCGTGGAGATTCATCACGACATTCTAGCGGCTGACTTGAACCGCGTCGCAATCGCGACCCGCTCGGGCTGGCGCCGCCATGGCGCGTGATAAAGTGCCGCCGGTGAAAAACCCGGCGGAAATCGAGAAATCGACCGGTGATCCGGAGCTCGCCTGGCGCGTCCTCGGACTCCTCAATCTCTACCGGCTGAGCCTGCCGACGGTGCTGTTCGTGGTCGCCGCGATTGCGGGCCGCCCGACGCAGCTCGGCGCCGTCTACCCCACAGTCTATTACGGCGCGCTGCTTGGCTGGTTCGCGACCGGTGTGGTCTGCATCGGGCTCCTGAAGAGGCGCTGGCCGTCGCTGCAGACGCAGGCCTTCATTCACATCGCTTTCGACGTCATCGCCGTGACGACATTGATGCTGACGAGTGCCGGCGCCGCGAGCGGCGTCGGACTGCTCCTCATCATGCCGGTCGCAGCGGTCAGCATCCTGCTGCCCTCCCGCGTCGCCATCACGATTGCGGCGATCGCGGCGCTGGTCGTGCTGGCTCAGCAGATCGTGCTCTGGATCTCCGGAACCGCCGATCCCTCCGACCTGACGCAGGCTGGCATGCTGGGCGGCGTCATTTTCGTCGCCGCGTTCGCGGTCGCTCCGCTCGCCCGCCGCCTGCGCGAAAGCGAGGCGCTGGTTCGCCAGCGCGACTTCGACATCGCGAATCTCGCGGAGCTCTCCCAGTACATCGTCGAACGCTTGCGCGAGAGCCTGGTCGTGGTGGACGAACAGGACCGCATCCGGCTGATCAACGAGTCCGGGCGCCAGATCCTCGGCACCGACGCGAAGCCGGATGCGCTGCTCGGCGAAGTGTCGCCGCGGCTCCTGTACCTGCTCGCGAGGTGGCGGCAGAGCGAGCCCGACAACGATGCGGCGGGCGGCAACCTGCTGGCCGCCGACGGCCTGCGGGAAGTGCGGCCGCATTTCGCGCCGCTCGGCGATGCGCGCCCGCCGCCGGTGCTGATATTCCTCGAAGACCTGACGGCCCTCGATGACCGCATCCAGCAGACCCGGCTCGCCGCGCTCGGCCGGCTGTCGGCCTCGATCGCCCACGAGATCCGTAATCCCGTCGGCGCGATCAGCCACGCCTCCCAGCTGCTCGCCGAGGACGCGAAGCTCTCCGATGCGAACCGGCGCATGACCGAGATCATCAAGACCAATGCCGAACGTGTCAGCACGATCATCGGCAACGTGCAGCAGCTTGCCCGGCGTGAACAGACGCGCCCGGAGCGCATGCCGCTCGGCGAATGGCTCGCCGACTTCGTGCGCGAATTCGTCACGACCGGCGGCTACCCGGCCGACCAGCTGGCCATCGAGAGACCGGAGCCGGACCTCGAGGTTCGCGTCGATCCCTCCCACCTGCACCAGATCCTGTGGAACCTGGTCGAGAACGCCTTCCGTTATTCCGTGCAGATGGCCGAAGACAGGGTGGATTTGCGCATCGGCCGCCTGACCGGCAGCAATCGCCCCTTCCTCGAAGTGCTCGACCGCGGCCCGGGCATCGACTCCACGCTGTCGGACCGGATCTTTGAACCGTTCTTCACCTCGCGCACGAGCGGCACGGGGCTCGGCCTCTTCATCGCCCGCGAGCTCGCGGGCTGCAACCGCGCGCTGCTCGTCTTCGAGCCGCGCGCCGGCGGCGGCAGCATCTTCCGCATCGTGTTCGCCGACCCGCAGCGCTGGGAGCAGACCTAGGCGATGGCGAATCCCCGCGCACTGATCGTCGACGACGAACCGGATCTCTGCGAACTGCTGTCGCTGACGCTGGCGCGCATGAACGTGGATTCGAGCGCGGTGCACAACCTCACGGCGGCGCGCGCAGAGCTCCAGGGCCGCCAGGTTTTTGCACTCTGCCTGACGGACCTGCGCCTGCCCGACGGCGACGGCCTGGAACTGGTCGAATGGATCCAGACGCATGCGCCGGAGCTGCCGGTCGCCGTGATCACGGCCCACGGCCACGTCGAGGCAGCGGTGCGAGCCCTGAAGCTCGGCGCTTTCGACTTCGTCTCGAAGCCGCTCGACGTGCCGGACCTGCGCAAGCTCGTCAAC
>JANNKZ010000232.1:0-1891 GCA_031396515.1 Gammaproteobacteria bacterium | reverse complement strand
GGCGGTGCGGGGCGCCGCTCGTCAGATGATTGACGCAGCAAGGGCAGGCAAGGGGCCCGGATTGCTGGAACTGGTGACCTACCGTATTCGCGGGCACGTTGGACCCAATGAAGACATTGATGTCGGTGTCCATCGGCGAATGGAGGATGTGCGGGCCTGGAAGATTCGCTGCCCGATCAAACGCATGGTGGATGCCCTGGTTGCATCCGGCGCAATGATGCCGGCAGGAGTGGCGGAATTGCAGGCTGGTGTCGCAACCGCGATTGCTGACGCAGCGAACCGGGCCAAGGCGGCGCCCTACCCGGACGCCGGTGCTCTGCATGCGCTTGTCTACGCGGCCAGCAGCGCGGATGGCAGATCTTGAGCGCCGCGATCAGCTATGGCGAGGCCATTCGCGAAGCCTTCGTCTATTTATTCGACCGCTATCCCAAGGTCTTTGCGATTGGTCAGGGCTTGTGGAGCCCCTGGTACGTCGGGAATTCGATGACCGATCTCGACAAATTGTTCGGCAAGGCACGTGTCATCGATACGCCTGTATCCGAGCTGGCATGCACGGGTGCCGCTGTCGGCGCATCCTTGTGTGGCTATCGACCCATCGTCATCCATCCCCGGATGGATTTCATGGTTCTTGCCACCGATCAGATCGTGAATCAGGCCGCCAAGTGGCATCACATGCTGGGTGGCCAGGCCTCTCCGGCCGTGACAATCCGCGCGATCATCAATCGCGGCGGTGAACAGGGCGCGCAGCATTCGCAAGCACTGCACTCGTGGTTTGCGCATATTCCGGGCCTGCGTGTGGTGATGCCGGCGACCGTCCAAGACGCGCGGGACCTGCTCATCGCGAGCGTGCTTTGTGATGATCCGGTGCTTTATATCGATGACCGATGGCTCTACGACCTGCGTGCGGAACTGCCGCCGATTGTGGAGTGGCCGCTTTCGGGTGAAGGTCCAAAGGTGGTGCTCGCAGGCACGGACGTCACCTTGGCGGGTGCGAGCTATTCGGCACACCTTTGCGAACAGGCAGCGGGGATCCTGGCGGCAGAGGGCATCTCGGCCGAAGTCGTCGACATCCGAGTGCTGAATCCATTCGATCCGGTACCGATCACTGCATCCGTTCGGAAAACCGGACGACTGTGCGCAGTCGATGGTGGCTGGCGGACTGCCGGTTGGTCAGCAGAAATTCTCGCCGCAGTCAGCGAGTCGCTGGAGCCGGGCTGTTTGAAGGATCGACCAGTCCGCGTGACGATTCCAGACGCTCCGGCGCCGACCAGCAAGGCTTTGGAGCAGTACTACTATCCGGACGCCAGGACCGTCGCCGATACCGTCCTTACGCGGTTCTTCGGCAGGAACTCAAATGGCAAAACGCCTGCTTGATGTCGCGGTGGCGCTGATCGGGCTCGTATTGGCCGCTCCCTTGCTGCTGCTCGTCATGTTTCTGGTCTGGCTGCACGATCATCACTCGCCGTTCTACATCGCGCCCCGCGTTGGCCGTGACGGCCAATTGTTCCGGATGGTCAAACTGCGCTCGATGCGTATTGGCGCGGACCACTCGGGTGTCGATTCGACGTCAGCGGGCGACAACCGCATCACTGCAGTCGGACAGTTCATCCGTCGCTACAAGTTGGACGAGGTCATGCAGCTCTGGAATGTTCTGAAGGGTCAGATGAGTCTCGTGGGGCCGCGACCCAATGTCGAGCGGGAGACTCGCCTGTATACGCAGGAGGAGCTCAAGCTGTTGTCGGTCAAGCCTGGCATCACCGACTACGCTTCGATCGTGTTTGCCGACGAAGGCGAGATCCTGCGAGAGGAAGCGGATGCGGACCTTGCCTACAACCAGCTCATCCGACCCTGGAAGAGCCGACTGGGTCTTTTCTATATCGATCGCGCCACG
>JANNKZ010000210.1:0-2053 GCA_031396515.1 Gammaproteobacteria bacterium | reverse complement strand
CGCGGCGAAGTGCTCGACGTGACGGACCTCGGAGTCGTTCCGATCCCGGGCGGCAATTCGGAGCTCGATCCTGCCTCGATCGGAGCGCAGAGAAGCGTCAAGCCGATCCTGCAGTCTGCGCCCGGGGGCAGCAACTTCACGCTGGACGGCTCGATGGTGCGATGGCAGAACTGGTCGTTCCACCTGCGTTGGGAGATTCGCGAAGGGGTTGTCGTCTCGCTCGTGCGTTACCAGGATGGCGACCGGTCACGCTCGGTGATGTACCAGGGTCACCTCTCGGAGATTTTCGTTCCGTACCAGGATCCAACCGCGGGTTGGTACTACCGGAACTATCTGGATCAAGGCGAATACGGATTGGGAACGATGGCATCGCCTCTCGTCCCCGGCTCCGACTGTCCGGCCTCCGCGACCTACCTGTCGCCGGTCATGTCGAATGTCGCAGGCGGCGCCGACGTGCTGGACAAACGCATCTGCATCTTCGAGCTCTCACCCGGCGAGCCGGCCTGGCGCCATTACGACTTCATCACGCAGGCGCTCGAAAGCCGGCCTGCGATCCAATTGGTGGTCCGGTACATCGCCACGGTCGGCAACTACGACTACCTGCTGGACTGGGTGTTCGACCAGAAGGGCAATATCACCTACCGGGCCGGCGCGACCGGAATCGACGCAGTCAAGGGCGTCGCCGCGCAGCGGCTCGGCGATGCGTCTGCAGCGCAAGACACGGCTTACGGTCCCCTGATCGCACCGGGGCGCGCGGGTATCAATCACGATCACTTCCTGTCGCTGAGACTCGATCTCGACGTCGATGGAACCACGAACATGTTTGCGCGGACTCTGCTCGAGCCCGGGAAGCTGCCGGTGCAGGCCCATCGACGCACCAGCATCTGGACCACAAGGGAAGTAGCGGCGAAAACCGATACCGAGGCGAAGTTCCGGCTCAGCTATGAACGCCCGGCGATGTGGCACGTGATGAACATGGAACGGAAGAACGCGACCGGTTATCCGGCGAGCTACATGATCCATCCACACGGGAATGCGCTCATGCTGCTCGACCCGGGCGACCCGGCGTTCAGCCGCGCGCAGTTTGCGAATTATCATTTGTGGGTGACGCCATATGCGCCGGAGGAGCGCTATGCCGCCGGTAACTACCCGAATCAGTCCGGGCCCGGCCAGGGATTGCCCGCGTGGACGTCCCACGCCCGTGACATCGTCAACCAGGATCTCGTGCTGTGGTACACGATGGGATTCCACCATGTGCCGTCGTCGGAGGACTGGCCCGTGTACAACCTCGGATGGCATGCGGTCACCCTGATGCCCTACAACTTCTTCGATCGGAATCCGGCGCTCGACGTGCCTCCGGGCAATTAGTGCGCTTCGGGGTTGGGCTTTGCGGCCTCATGGCAGCCGTGCTGCTGGCAGCCGGTTGTGCGGGGACGCCGACCGTGCCTGCCGCGCCCGAACCGCCGCCGGAGTCGAGCGAAACACGCGGCCCCATCGCCAAACTGGCGCTCTCGATGGTCGGCGTCCCGTACCGCTACGGGGGCAGCAATCCGGGCGAAGGCTTCGACTGCAGCGGTCTCGTCCACTACACGTACACGTCGAACGGCCATGCGGTGCCGCGCACCTCACAGGCGCAGTACGACGCCGCACGCATCATTACGCTCGCGGAAGCCGCCGAAGGCGACCTGCTGTTCTTTCGGGATGAAGCCAGGCTCGCGCATGTCGGCATCTACCTGGGTGACGGCACGTTCGTGCATGCGCCATCCACCGGCGACACCGTGCGCGTCGCGCGCATCGACTCACCTTACTATCAACTGCACCTGATCGCGGTCGGGCGTTTGCTTCCCTGACACCGCGCCCGGCGCGGCGCGGGCTAGTCCTGCTTCTTCAGGCACTCCGCCAACACCTTCTCGAGCTCGTCTGCCGCTGGCCGTCCGAATCTCCGGGTGATTCTCCTCACGAGGTCCAGGTCGATCGGCGGCTCGGCTGCTCCGATCGCTTCCTGCGCATCGGCGAGATCCTGGACTCCGCCAGCAAAGCACTTCATGGCGAT
>JANNKZ010000226.1:0-5338 GCA_031396515.1 Gammaproteobacteria bacterium | reverse complement strand
AAGAAGCGCGACCTCGGCCAGGTGTCGCCGGCCGAATATCTGGATGCCCAGCGCGCGCTGACCGAGGCGCGCCTGAATGGAAACGTCACACGCTTCGAGACGCTCGGGGCGCTGGCACAGGTGGAATACGCGATCGGCGGCGTGGAGCAACAGCCATGAAACGGAATTCGACCCGGAATCTCGCGGCCATCGCGACCCTGGCGGCCATTGCCGCGATGCTCGGCGCCTGCGGCAACGGCACGGAAGCGCCCGTCGAGAAATCCGCGGCGCCGGTGCGCGTCGCGGTCGTCGAAACGGCGCCCGCCGTCGAATCGCTGCGCGCGGTCGGCGTGCTCGCGCCGGCGGACGAAGTGCGGCTTGCATTCAAGACCGCGGGCCTGATCCAGGCGATCCACGTCGAGCAGGGCCAGGTCGTGCGCAAAGGCCAGTTGCTGGCGACGCTCGACGACGACGAGGTGGCCTCGACCGTCGCGCAGGCACGCGCGGTCTCCGACAAGTCCGCGCGCGACCTCGAGCGCGGCCGCGCCCTGCTCGCCGACGAAGTCGCGACGCGCGAACAGGTCGAGGACCTGCAGACCGCGAATGCGGTCGCGGGCGCGCAGCTGCGCTCCGCGCTCTTCAATGCGAAGCACGCGCGCATCGAGGCGACGGCGGACGGCGTGGTGCTGCGCCGCCTCGCCGAACCGGACGAGCTGGTCTCCGCCGGCCAGCCGGTGCTGGTGGTCGGCAACACCAATGGCGGCTGGATCGTCCGCGCCGCGCTCGCCGACCGCGACGTCGTGCAGGTGCAGACCGGCGCTGTTGCCGAGGTGACGTTCGACGCCTTTCCGGGCCGGCGCTTTGCCGCGACGGTCGTGGAAATCGCCGCCGCCGCCGACCCGCAGACCGGCACCTATGAAATGAAGCTCTCAGTCGATCCGGCCGGCGCGCGTTTCGTGCAGGGCCTGACCGCCAAGGTCGTGGTCGCCGATGCCGATTCGGATTCCGTCGCGGTCGTGCCGGTAACCTCGCTGCTCGAGGCGGACGGCCGGGTCGCGATCGTGTTCGTGGTGGCCGAGGGCGGCGTCGCGCGCCGCGTATCGGTGAAGACCGGCCGGCTGCTCGGCGAGCGCGTCGAAGTGCTCGCGGGGCTCGCGCCCGGCGATCGCGTGATCACCGAAGGCGCGGCCTGGCTCGACGACAACGACGCCGTGCGCGTGCTCGGCGGCGGCTGATTTCCCGATGAGCCTGTGGTCATTCTCGGTCCGGCGCTGGCAGTTCACGCTGGTCGTGTTCGCGCTCCTGATCGCGACCGGCCTGTGGGCGCTGTCTGCGATCCCGCGCGCCGAGGACCCGACGCTCAAGTTCCCGGGGTCGCTGGTGCTCGTCCACTATCCGGGCGCGGATCCCGAAGACGTCGAGCGCCTGGTCGTCGACCCGATCGAGGATGCGCTGGCCGAGCTCGAGGACGTCAAGAAGCTGACCAGCACGGCGCTCGACGGCCTCGCGCTGATCGAGATCGAGTTCCTGTACGGCGTGGATCCGGACCGCAAGTACGACGAGGTGATCCGCGAGGTCAACGTCGTGCGGCCCACGCTGCCCGCGGACGTCTTCTCCATCGAGACGCGGCAGTTCACGCCGGGCACGGTCAACATCGTGCAGATGGCGCTGGTCAGCCCGGATGCCGGCTGGCGCGAACTGAAGAAGCTCGCTGAAGACCTCGAGGAACTGATCGAGACGGCGCCCGGCGTGCGCCGCGCGGCCACCTGGGCCTACCCGGAACCCGAAGTGCGCGTGGCGATCGACCTCGAACGGCTCGCCGGCGCACGCCTCTCGCTCAGCCAGGTCATCGCCGCGGTCCAGGGTGAGAACGCGAGCATCCCGGGCGGCGCGGTGGACGTCGGGCGGCGCCGCTTCAACCTGAAGACCTCCGGCAGTTACGAGTCGCTCGAGGAAATCGGCTCGACCGTGGTCTCTGCGAGCAACGGCCGTATCGTGCACCTGCGCGACGTCGCCGAGATCGGCTGGGCCGCGGAGGAAGAGCGCTATGTCGGCCGCTTCAACGGCACCCGCGCAGTGTTCGTGACCGCGAGCATGAAGGACAACCAGAACGTGTTCGACGTGCGCGAGGCGATCTACTCGCGCCTGCCCGCATTCGAACAGGGACTGCCAGCGGGCGTCCGGCTCGAACGCGGCTTCGACCAGTCCTCGAACGTGGACCGCCGCCTGTCGCGGCTCCAGTTCGACTTCACGATCGCGATCGGCCTCGTGATCCTGACGCTGCTGCCGCTTGGGCTGCGCGCCGGCGGCATCGTCATGATCTCGATCCCGCTGTCGCTCGCGATCGGGCTCGCCCTCCTCTACCTCGCCGGCTTCACGCTGAACCAGCTGTCGATCGCGGGGTTCGTGGTCGCGCTCGGGCTCCTCGTGGACGACTCGATCGTCGTGGTCGAAAACATCTCGCGCAACATCCGCCAGGGCATGACGCGCCTGCAGGCCGCGATCGCGGCGACTGACCAGATCTGGCTCGCGGTGCTCGGCTGCACGGTGACGCTGCTGCTCGCCTTCGTGCCGCTGCTGTTCCTGCCGGAAGGTGCCGGCGACTTCGTGCGCTCGCTGCCGGCGGCGGTGCTGTTCACGATCCTCGCGTCGTTCTTCGTCGCGCTGTCGATCATTCCCTTCCTTGCGAGCCGGTTGCTGCGCGGCGGTGCGCCACGCGAATACCGCCAGCCCTGGCTCGCCGCGCTGATGGGGCGCCTGCGCGCCTTTGCCGACCGCTCCGACGAGCTCGCGGACCGCCTGCTCAGTGCGCTGATGCGCGCCATCCACGGCATTTACGGCCCCGCGCTGCGTTGGGGGCTCGCGCGCCCGCGCACCACGCTCGCCGCGGCGCTCGGCGTGTTCGCGCTGTCGCTGCTGCTGGTGCCCTCGATCGGCTTCAGCCTGTTCCCAACCGCGGACATCCCGCAGTTCCGCGTGCGCATCGAAGCACCGGACGGCGCGAGCCTGGCCGAGACCGACCGGGCGCTGCGCTTCGTCGAGGAGAAGCTTGCCGCCACGCCCGGCGTGCGCTGGTGGTTCTCCAACCTCGGCCAGGAGAACCCGCGCATCTATTACAACGTGCTGTCGCGGACCTCCGCCGCAAACATCGCCGAGGTCTTCGGCGAAGTCGGCGACTACGACGCTGAGGATACCGGGCGGATGCTCGACGGCTTGCGCGAGCAGTTCGCGGAATATCCCGCCGCGCGCATCAGCGTGCACCAGTTCGAAAACGGCCCGCCGGTCGCGGCCCCGATCGAGATCCGCGTGATCGGCCCGGACATCGAGACGCTGCGCCTGCTGGCGGGTGAGGTCGAGCGTCTGATCGCGGCCGTGCCGGGCACGCGCGACGTCGTCAACCCGATGCGCCTTCAACGCACCGACATCGACCTGCGCGTGGACTCCGAGAAGGCCGCGCTCTTCGGCGTGTCGGCGATCGAAGCCGACCGCACGGTGCGGCTCGCGATCGCGGGCCTCGCCGCCGGCCGCTTCCGCGAACCCGATGGCGACGAATACAACATCACGCTCCGCCTGCCGATCGGCGCGCGCCCGACGCTCGACCTGCTCCAGGCCGTGCAGGTGTCCTCATCCACCGGCCGCCAGGTGCCGCTCGCACAGTTCACGGACCCGGAGTTCACCACCGCCGCGTCCCTGATCAAGCGCTTCAACCGCGAGCGCGCGGTCAACGTCACCGCCCACCCCGCGACCGGCCATGCGACCGACGACCTGACGCGCCAGGTGCTGGCCGGTCTCGATGCGATGACCTGGCCGCCCGGCTACCGCTACATCGCCGCGGGCGAAGTCGAGGCGCGCAGCGAAAGTTTCTCCGGCCTCGGCGTCGCGATGCTGGTCGCCGTGTTCGGCATCCTCGCCGTGCTGGTGCTCGAGTTCGGCAGCTTCCGCTCGATGCTGATCGTGTTCGGCGTCGTCCCGCTCGGCATCACCGGCGGACTGGTCGCGCTCTTCCTGTCGGGTTACACGCTGTCATTCACGTCGATGATCGGGATGATCGCGTTGATCGGCATTGAGATCAAAAACTCGATCCTGCTCGTGGACTTCACCAACCAGCTGCGCGAGAAGGGCCGTGCGCTCGACGACGCGATCGCGGAAGCGGGCGAAGTGCGCTTCCTGCCGATCCTGCTGACCTCGCTGACGGCAATCGGCGGCCTGACGCCGCTCGCGCTGCAGGGCTCCGGGCTCTATTCGCCGCTCGCGATCGTCATCATCGGCGGGCTGGTGAGCTCCACCTTGCTCGCACGGCTGGTGACGCCCGTGATGTACAAGCTGCTGCCGCCCGTCATCGAACCCGCGGCGCAAGCCACCGCGATCGCTGCCGGCGATCCGCAGCCAGCGTAGCGAGCCGCCCGTCACGGTCCACGGCGCTTTCTCATGTCTGCGCGCAGCTCGTTCATCACCGCAGGTCGATCCGAGAGAATGCCGTCGACACCCAGCCGGATGAGCTGCTCCAGTTCATCGCGCGACGCGTCGCCGGCCGTTACCCACACGAGTTTGCCGAGTTGATGAACCTGGTCGACCAATTCCGGTTTCCCCTGGATCCACTGCGGCCACAGGCGGATGATGTCGGCGCCCATTTGCGCAAAGGGCCCGATATCCGGGACGTCCTGGATGAAGCCCAGGGTGCGTAGAGCCGGGTTGACCGCACGAAATTCCCGCAAGTCCTCGAGATTGCGCGTACCCACGATCAGGTTCAGGACTGCGTTATTCGCTTCGGCCAGATGGACCACATTCCGTGCGTCGAGTACGGAGCTCTCCTTGATATCGACCAGCAGCATGACTTCGGTTCCGGAAACGAGCTGGAGGACTTCCGCGTAAGTGGGGATGCGCTCGCCGCCTCCTGCGTCGAGCTTCCTGAGATCAGCCAGCCTCCAGTCCGCGACCCGCCCCCGCCCATTCGTGGTCCGGTCCACGGTTGCGTCGTGCAGGATGACGATCTCGCCATCCTTCGTCCCTCGCAAGTCGACTTCGATCGCGTCGACGCCATTGGCGATCGCGTGACGAAACGCAGCCAGCGTGTTCTCCGGGTAGCCTTGGGCGACCGAACCCCGATGGGCAACCAGAACGACACTGCGCTGTGACCCGTCCGTGGCCGCCTGCAAAGCCGGTGCGGAAGCCAGGCCGGACGCCACCACCAGGACAACGTGGGTAGCCAGTGTTTTCGTCATCACGCCCGCGGCTTCGGCGCCGCTCGCGTCGGATCGCCGAGTGTGCGGTTCAGCCTGATCGCCTCGCGCACCAGCCGGGTCGCCGCCGCCGCGCTTATCCGGTCGCCCTCGCGCAGTTCCAGCGTCGCCATTTCGTA
>JANNKZ010000219.1:0-7151 GCA_031396515.1 Gammaproteobacteria bacterium | reverse complement strand
ATGGAGACCGGCACGCCCGCGGCGCGCAGCATCAGGAAGAATCGGATCAGCATGGCCCCGCGGCCCGGTTCAGCCCGGGCGACCGGCGCGCCGGTGCAGAAACACGAGCTGCTCGAACAGGTGCACGTCCTGCTCGTTCTTGAGGAGCGCGCCGTAGAGCGGCGGAATCGAGGCCTTCGGGTCGTCGGAACGCAGCGCTTCCGGCGGGATGTCCTCGGCGAGCAGCAGCTTGAGCCAGTCGAGCAGCTCCGAGGTCGAGGGCTTCTTCTTGAGGCCGGGCACGTCGCGGATCCGGTAGAAGGCGCCGAGCGCCTCGGCCAGCAGCTCGCGCTTGAGCCCGGGAAAATGCACACCCACGATGCGCTCCATCGTCTCGACGTCGGGGAAGCGGATGTAATGAAAGAAGCAACGGCGCAGGAAGGCGTCCGGCAGCTCCTTTTCGTTGTTGCTGGTGATGACGACGATCGGCCGTTCCTTCGCGCGCACGAGCTGGCGGGTCTCGTACACATAGAACGCCATGCGATCGTGTTCGCGCAGCAGGTCGTTCGGAAACTCGATGTCGGCCTTGTCGATCTCGTCGATCAGCAGCACCACCTGGCGCTCGCTGTCGAAGGCGCGCCACAGCATGCCGGGGACGATGTAGTTTGCGATGTCGCCGACCCGCTCGTCGCCGAGCTGCGAATCCCGCAGGCGCGAGACGGCGTCGTATTCGTAGAGTCCCTGCTGCGCCTTGCTGGTGGACTTGATGTGCCACTCGAACAGCGGCTTGTCGAGTGCCCGCGCCACTTCCTGCGCTAGCTGGGTCTTGCCGGTGCCGGGCTCGCCCTTGATCAGCAGCGGCCGACCGAGCGTGACCGCCGCGTTGACGGCGAGCATGAGCTCGCCGGTCGCGACGTAAGTGTCGGAGCCGGTGAAGCGCGAAGAGGAGAGGGGTCGCATCCCTTTAGCCGTATCGCGTCAACGCCATGCGAGTCATTCTCGCTAAAAGGATGCGACCCCTCTGGTTCAAGAGGCCTTCGCCGGCGCGGCCTTCGCCGCGAGCTGCTTGAGGTCGCCGAGCACGATTTCGGAGTGGCCCTTCGGGTCCACCTTCATGTAGTGCTTCGCGATCTTGCCCTGCGGGTCGATGATGAACGTGTCGCGCCGCGCGAGTTCGGCGATGCCGAGGTACTTGGTCAGCGTGCCGTAGGAAGTGGCGACCTTCTTCTCGACGTCGGCGAGGATCGGGAATGGCAGGCTGTTCTCCTCGGAGAACGCCTTGTGCGATTCCACGTCGTCCACGCTGACGCCCAGGATGACGGCGCCGAGGTCGCGATACGCGAAAATGTTGTCGCGGAACTCGCAGGCCTGCGTGGTGCAGCCCGGCGTCATGTCCTTCGGATAGAAATAGAGCACGACCCACTTGCCCTTGTAGTCGGACAGGTTGTGCCACTTGCCGGTCTGGTCCTGGAGCCGGAACTGCGGTGCGGCCGTGCCGACAGCCGGCGGATCCTGTGCGTAGGCAGTGGCGGAAAACAGGCAGGCCGTGGCGATGGCGACGGCGGCGCTCTGCAGGAAACGCGTCATGGCGGTGACTCCAGTGGGGCGGTGGTCGGGGGCGCTTCGGAAACTACGCAGGCTGGCATAGTATCGCGGCCTGCCGTCTGAAGACCACGGCTGCCTGCCGAGGTTCCCCCGGATGAATGCCGAGAATCCCGCCGACCCGCGTCCACGCATCGCGCTCGTCCTGCCGGGCGGTGGCGCCCGTTCCGCGTACCAGGTGGGCGTGCTGAAGGCGATCGCAGGCTGGATGCCGCCGGCTACGCCGTTGCCGTTCTCGATCCTCTGCGGCACTTCCGCGGGCGCGATCAATGCCGCGGTGCTCGCCGCGCAGTCGGGCGACGCGCACGAGGCAACCGCCGAGCTGGCGCGCGTCTGGGGCGCATTCCGCGTGCCGCAGGTGTTCCGCGCGGGCCAGCTCGACATGTTCCGTTCCGGCCTGCACCTGCTGCTGTCGCTCGTCTCCGGCGGCTGGCTCCTGCCGCTGCCGCGCGCGCTGTTCGACACGACGCCGCTGCGTGACTTGCTCACCCACAGCATCGACTTCGCGCGGCTGCGCGAGTCGCTCGCGCGCGGCATGCCCGATTCGATCGCCGTGACCGCGACCGAGATCCTGGGCGGCGATTCGGTCACCTTCGTCGAAACGTCCCGCGCCTTCACCGGCTGGGATCGCGCGGCCCGGCGTGGGGTCGCCGCACGGCTGGACGTCGCGCACCTGATGGCGAGCTCGGCGATCCCGCTGCTGTTCCCGGCCGTCCGGCTGGACGGCCGGCATTACGGCGACGGCGCGATGCGCCAGTCCACGCCGCTCGCGCCGGCGATCCATCTCGGCGCCGACCGCATCCTCGTGATCGGCGTGCGCCCGCACCTGCGCCGACCCGTGGCGCTGCAGCCCGACCCGAACATGGCGGAGCAGTTCGGATTCATGCTCGACACGCTTTTCATGGAGGGCCTCCAGTCCGACCTCGAGCGGCTGCAGCGCATCAACGCGCTGCTCGCGCACGCGCGGCCCGGTCCGATGCCGCTCGGACTGCGGC
The DNA here is from genome assembly GCA_031396515.1 of Gammaproteobacteria bacterium. Taxonomy (GTDB): domain Bacteria; phylum Pseudomonadota; class Gammaproteobacteria; order Steroidobacterales; family Steroidobacteraceae; genus SCUD01. Next base: position 4,575 of record JANNKZ010000219.1, on the reverse strand, counting down.
ACGTCGAGACGATGCTCGTGCTGCCGCAAAGGGACCCGAGCGCAATCGCGCTCGCCCACCGGCAGTCGATCCCGTCGAGCCTGCGCATCCTGTTGCGCGTGCTCGGCGCGTCCGGCGAACGCGGCGGACGCCTGTTGTCCTTCCTGATGTTCGAGTCGGCTTACACGCGCGAGCTGATCCGGCTCGGCGAGCGCGACGCACAAGCGCGCCGCGCGGAAATCTGCGCGTTCCTCGGGATCGGCCGCTAGATCAGGAAGATCGAGCCGAGTCCGAGCAGCGCCGCGAAGCCGACGATGTCGGTGACGGTCGTCAGGATCACGCCGCCCGCCAGCGCGGGATCGATGTGCAGGCGCTTGAGCGTGAGCGGGATCAGGACGCCCGCGATGCCGGCCGCGATCAGGTTGATCACGATCGCGACGAAGATCACGGCGGCGACCTCCCAGGTGCCGAACCAGAACCAGGTCGCGAGCCCAACCGCGGTCGCCCAGATGAGCCCATTCACCGCGCCGACCGCGAGTTCCTTGAAGAACAGCCAGCGCGCGTTCGAGGGCTGCACCCGGCCGAGCGCGATGCCGCGGATGATCAGCGTGACGGTCTGCGTGCCGGCGATGCCGCCCATGCTCGCGACCACCGGCATCAGCACGGCGAGGGCGACCACTTTCTCGATCGTCGCCTCGAAGAGCCCCACCACCCAGGAAGCGAGCAGCGCGGTCAGCAGGTTGATGCCGAGCCAGAGCGCGCGCCGCCGCGCGGTCTTGCGCACCCCCGCGAACACGTCGTCATCGTCGTCGAGACCGGCGGCGGCCAGCGCCGCGTGCTCGGCCTGCTCGCGCACGACGTCCACGACGTCGTCCACGGTGATGCGCCCGAGCAGCTTGCCGTCCGCGTTGACGACGGCGGCCGACAGCAGGTCGCGCGACTCGAACAATTGGGCGACTTCGTCGGCCGGCATTTCCGGCGGGATCGGCGCCACCTCGGGGTCCATCTGGTCGCTCACGGTCGTCTCGGGATCCGAGGTAAGGAGCCGTACGACCGGCAACGCGCCCAGGTAGTGGTCGTGCCGGTCCACCACGAACAGCTTGTCGGTCGGCTCCGGCAGTTCACCGCGCATGCGCAGGTAACGCAGCACCGTGTCGATGGTCACGTCCGGGCGCACCGTGACCGTGTCCGTGTTCATCAGGCCGCTTGCGCTGTCGCCCGGGAACTCGAGCACGCGCGACAGCCGGTCGCGATCCTGCTGGTCCATCGAGCGCAAGACCTGGCGCATGAGCGCCTCGGGCAGCTCGACCAGCAGGTCGGCGAGGTCGTCCACTGGCAGGCCTTCGGTCGCCGCCACCAGTTCGACCGGCTGCATGCTCACGAGCAGTTCCGAGCGCACGTCCTCGGACAGCTCGACCAGGACTTCGCCCTGCACATCGGCGGCGACGAGTTCCCAGGCGAGTTCGCGCCGGCGCGGCGGCAGGGATTCGAGCAAGTGGGCGATTTCGGCCGGATGCAGCGCCGCAACCATGCGGTCGGCGCCTTTCAGGCTGCCGGACAGCGCCGCCTGGATCGCGGCGAGCCGGGTGGTGCGGTCGCCGCGGGCGGGCGCGGACTCGCTCACTCGGGCAGCGCGTTGTGGCGGACGAGGAGTTGCGGGTATTTCTCCCGGAAGTGTGCCGCGAGGCGCTCGACCAGGTACACGGAGCGGTGCTGGCCACCGGTACAGCCGATCGCGACCGTCAGGTAACCGCGATTCGTGGCTTCGTATTCCGGAACGCGCGCCTCGAGGAACCGGATCAGGTCATCCGCCATCGCGTCGACGCGCGGGCTCGCTTCGAGGAATTCGACCACGCGGGCGTCCTTGCCGGTGAGCGGCTGGAGCGCCGGTTCCCAGTACGGATTCGGCAGCGTGCGCGCGTCGAATACGAAATCGGCGTCGCCCGGCGTGCCGTGCTTGAAGCCGAAGGACTCGAACAGGATCGACAGCTTGCCGGGGCCCGGCTCGACGCGCTGGCCGATCAGCGCGCGCAGCTCGTGCACGCTCATGCGCGAGGTGTCGATGACCAGGTCCGCGCTGTCGATCAGCGGGTGCAGCAGCCGCCGCTCCTCGGCGATCGCGTCGGCGAGGCTCATGCCGCCGCCGGTCAGCGGATGGCGCCGGCGCGATTCGGCATAGCGCCGGAGCAGCACCTCGTCCACGGCATTCAGGTAGAGCACCTCGCAGCGCAGGCCGGCGCGGCGCAGGTCGCCCAACAGGGCGGGGATGGAGGCGAGGTCGTCGGGGCGGTTGCGCGCGTCGAGGCCGACCGCGAGTCGCCGGTAGAGCGGTTCGTCGGTGCGCACGGAATGCGAGACCAGTGCCTGCACCAGGCCCGCGGGAATGTTGTCGATGCAGTACCAGCCGAGGTCCTCGAGCATGTTGAGCGCGACGCTCTTGCCCGAGCCGGACAGCCCGCTGACGACGACCAGCCGGTTCATTCTTGTCGTGCCCCCCTGCAGCCGCGGATCAGGCGGGACGGCCCCGCGCGACGTCCGCCGCGTGATGATCCGACTGCTTTTCCTTGTGCTTGCGCAGGCGCCGGTCGAGCTTGTCGATCATCAGGTCGATGGCGGCGTACATGTCGCCATCCTTCGCATCCGCGTGGATCACGGCCCCGCTGACCCCGAGCGTGGCCTCGGCCTTGTGTTCGAGCTTCTCGACCGTCAGCACGCAATGCACGTCGATGACCTGCTCGAAATGGCGCACGACGCGATCCATCTTCTTCGCGACGTAACCGCGCAGCGCCGGGGTGACATCAACGTGGTGGCCGGTCAGGGTCAATTGCATGGTGTCTTCCTCCGGTTGGACCGCCGCTCGCTCGACGGCGGTATTCCTAGGGCTTCGCGATACTTGGCGACCGTGCGCCGCGCTACCTGGATGCCGTCGCCCGACAGCATCGCGGCGATCTGGTGATCGGAGAGCGGGTGATCCGGCGCTTCCTGCGCAATCAGCTTGCGGATCTTGGCACGGATCGCGGTCGATGAGACGCCGGCGCCGTCGTCGCCGGGCACCTGGCTCGAGAAAAAGAAGCGGAACTCGTAGACGCCGCGCGGCGTGTGCATGTACTTGCCGGTCGTCACGCGCGAGATCGTGGACTCGTGCATCTCGACCGCATCGGCGACGTCGCGCAGGATCATCGGCTGCATGGATTCTTCGCCGCGGTCGAGGAAGGCGAGCTGCCGCTCGACGATCGTGCGGGCGACGCGCAGCATGGTGTCGTTGCGGATCTCGAGGCTGCGCAGCAGCCAGCGCGCCTCCTGAAGCTGGGTGCGGAGCACCGCATGGTCGGGCGCGCGCGTGATCATGCCGGCGTAGCTCTCGTTCAGGCGTACGCGCGGCAGCGCCGACGGGTTGAGTTCGACCATCCACCCCTGCGGCGAGCGGCGCACGTAAACGTCCGGCACCACGTACTCGGTGCGCACGGCCTGCATCCCGGCGCCCGGGCGCGGATGGCAGCTCCGAACCAGCGCGAGCGCGACCTCCAGCTCCTCGGTGCTGCAATGCATCTGCCGCTGGAGCAGCGAAAACTGCTGGCTGGCGACGAGTTCGAGGTGCTGGCGGGCGAGGGTGCGCGCGGAGTCGAGGCCGGGCGTGCCGGGATCGAGCTGGCCGAGCTGCAGCTCGATGCATTCCGAGACCGAGCGCGCGGCGACGCCCGCGGGATCGAACTGCTGCACGATCTTGAGCACGGCCTCGACCGTGGCGGCGTCCGCAGGCACTTCGCCCGCGATCGCCTCAACGATCGAAACCATCGGCTCGCTCAGGTAGCCGTCGTCATTGATCGCATCGATGATGGCGCGGCCGATGACGACCTTTTCCGGCGGCAGGTGCGCGAGTTCGAGCTGCCAGAGCAGGTGGTCCTGGAGCGTGCGGCCCGACTCGTCCTCGAGCTCAAGCTCGCCGTCGCCGCTGCGGGTCCAGGGCGTCTCGGATTCGCCCGCGTTCGGTTCGCTCCATTCCTCGCTGATCTCGACGACGGCCTCGGGCTCGGCCGCCGCGCCGTCGCTGTCGTTACTCGGGTTGTTCTGCTCGGCTTCGACGAGCTGCTCGTAGGAGGCGGTCGCCTCCATGTCGTCTTCGGCCTCGAGCAGCACGTTTGATTCGAGCGCCAGCTGGACCTGCGCCTGCAATTCGAGCGTCGGCAGCTGCAGCAGCCGGATGGCCTGCTGCAGCTGCGGCGTCATCGTCAGCTGCTGGCCGATCCGTAACTGCAGGCTCGGTTTCATCATGCGGCGGCGGTGGCCTCGACTGCGGCTCCGCGGGCGGCGAATGCCGAACGGTCAGAGCCGGAAATCCTGCCCCAAGTAAACCTTGCGCACCTCGGGATTGGCAAGGATTTCATCCGCAGAACCGGACGCCAGCACGGTGCCCTGGTTGACGATATACGCGCGTCCGCAAATTCCCAATGTTTCCCGGACGTTATGATCGGTGATCAGCACGCCGATGCCGCGCTCCGCCAGGTGCCGGGCGATGCGCTGGATATCGTGCACGGACAGCGGGTCCACGCCCGCAAACGGCTCGTCCAGCAGGATGAATGCGGGGTCCGCGGCGAG
>JANNKZ010000218.1:0-8412 GCA_031396515.1 Gammaproteobacteria bacterium | reverse complement strand
GCCGGCCAGTACCTACGGAAGCATCAATGTAAATCGGCGATGTTGCGCGCACACGGGAGATACTTTCGACAAGCACTCGACCGGAGATCGCTGGCTGCGTACCAACGATCGCAGCAAAATTGCCTGCGCGAAGTCTTTCGGCACCCAAGTCAAACATGAACGCGGACGCATCGAGCTCAAGGGCCCCAATTGAAATCGCGCCGATGCCGCGATTCATCGCAGCAACAGGTCCACGCAGATACACCTTCGACGCGCCCTGGACGTATGAGCCGTCCAAAACGACCGCAGCGTCGACCAAATACCGGTTGTTCACGTACTCGCCAAACAACGCAACTGCGCGGCCGACCTCGCCTTGCTCGACAAACTTGAAGTTTGTCCTTCCGGCGATGAGGACGAAGTTCTGGCCTAGTACGGAAACTACAAATTCAGACCGTGATACACGATCAAGCCGACCGATTGCGAGCAACTTCCCATTGGCAGCGCGTTCAAGACTGAGAACGTCGACTGTACGAGAGACCGCAGCAGTGGTCGAACTGGCACTAAGCGCCAAGCTACCGCTCGTCAGCGCAACTGCGGTCCCCAGGACCAACAAGATCCGCTTTGCGATCCGATCAATTTTCATCGAGCTAGCTCCCTGTATCCCACTTCCGACCCAGGCGTTGCGTCCATTCCGCTGCGGTCAGCTTCAATCAATCGTCCATGTCGTCTTCAGCAAACTCCTGGATGTCACCAAATGCATCCGTCAGAGGAGACTTGTCTTCAACAGGCTCTTGATAGAAGTAGATTCCAACCCCGACCTGAACTGCAGCTTCACCACGTTTTGGCGCCGGTCGCGGATAAGTCGCTGACTTCTGATCGATCTCCTGAATTACCGTCTCGAGATACTCACGAATCTCTTGCTGAAAGATCTCAACGTCGACGATTCTCAACCCATCGTCGGGATAAACCATTCGATCAAACCGGCGCTCCAGACCCTTGCTTCTTCCCAAGTTGTAATCGACGGTCTCGATGTACCGTCGTACAGCCTGTGAAAAAATCTGGATCATTTCCGCGGTCATGTCAGTTGGGATGTACGTGCGCTTCTGGACACGCAAGTACTGACCACCTTCCAACACAGTCGCGGCGCCGACTCGAATTAGCTCCCCTACTAGAACGTCATGTGGTACGTCGGAACTAAACCGTCGCACCAAATCCTCAAAAGTCGGGACTTCATCCGTCCCATCTATTTTCAAGTCGCGTGGGTAGCCATACGGCGCCAGAAACTTCGCATCCGTATGCCAAGCTTCCAAGACGCTTGCGGCGAGACCAGCGTTGCTCCAAACGCCCCACTGAGTCTTGCCTTCATTACGGACGATCTTTGCAACCTCTCTTCTCGTCAGTCCGGTTGCAATTGCTACTCGGGACAGAGTCATCCGCCTCTCGGGGAGCCTCATGTCTCGAGCGCAGACAGTCACGTAAACGTCTTTGAGTACCCCTGCGAATTCTTGAAACGTAATTCCGCTTCTCAGCAGGATCCTGATGAGCGGAGTCATCAGTGACCTAAAGGCTGCTAGAAGCTCTCGTTTAACATCATATGTAGGTGACATGACTTAATCTAGCTGGATTGAACGATAACTGCCTATCCGCGGATCCTGGGGTTCCTGCGGCAGGAAAAAAATATTCAGTGAATCAATAGGTTAGAGCTTAAGGCCGTTCAGCTGGCTCGGGCACCGTCTAGATTAATATCATAAGTGTTCAGAAACCTTAATGTTTTTTGCTAAACGTTCTTGCGGACGAACACGTAGGCGCCGGCTCCGACCAACACCGAAGCTGACTCGACACTCGACTTGATCGATCTGCGCGCAAGCCATTCATCAATGGCATCGACGAAATCCTGGCCCCGGGTGCTGATCATTTTCTCAAGGACCGGAACAATCTCCTCTGGAACTGACGCGTAGCACGCTCGCTCGAATCGGCCTTTTTCTCGCGAGGGTTTATCAAACACGTTGTATTCGACCGATCCGAGAAAGCCGCAAATGTGTTCGAGGACACACTCACTAGCCACGACTGTTCCGTCACGACCAGAACACGCGACAACAGACTCGCTTAGCAACTCAATCCCCTCGTTCAGCTTTTCTCGAACTACGCCAAGCTCAATCAAGGAATCTAGGAGCTTGCGCCAATCCTCACCAGGTGCAGCAACTTGAGCCAGTTCGATGAAACTCGGACTCTTGCTTTTGAGTGAAAGCTGAGCAGGCAACCCTCTCGCGTCGAGGAATCTCGGATTTCGCCTCCATTTCAATACCAAGTCACTACACCTAAATACCTGTCGAGCTGTAACACGATTCGCCTGTGAGTTTGGAACCTCGGATACCGCGTGAAGCGCATCACTAGTGATCCCGCGCAGCGTTTCCAGATCAATCCCACACCCACGCAAGATCCGAAAGACCCGTCGGAGCAAGACTCGACCCGATTCCACAACGCCGTCATCCTTGCCAAGCAAACCCCTGGACGGTGATTCGATTTGAACTTCTTTCATAAATGGTTCCTAAGAAAACTGCCGCCGTACGAAGAGACGAGTAATCCGGCTGTTTGCAGCTCAGCGGTACAATTTGAGCTGGTTTGGAATCTCACGCGACCAGATCCTGACAAATGGAGCGCTGCTAGTTGTCCAATTGTAAATATTTCCTTCAGCAAGCCTGCCTTCGCCTTCTCCGCCCCCTCGCCCGGATAATGCTGCGTCATGGCTTGTCGACCTATGATTTCTCGCGCATTGCGAATATTGCCTTTGTTCAGGCCGCCCGCGATATCCTGAACGAACAGGGGAAACCATTGAGTTTCTCGCGTATTTCTACAATTACTGGCCTGCACCGGCACGTCGTCAGCAATATCGTCAGCGCGGGAACGGATGTCGGTCCAGATCCGACAATCGACAAGGACTACCGCCGTAACCGGCTGGCAAGGGTTCTCTCCGGCTGGTACGAGAGCCCGACTTACACGGACAAGGATGGCAAGCCGCGGTCCCTGCCATTCGAAGGGGCGGCACCCAGCTTCACGTCCCTGGTGCGTGACTTCAGCGGTGACATTTACCCGACCATCATTCTGGACGAGCTACTCAAGGTCGGGGCAGTTCGTCGATTGAAAGACGGTTCATTGCGAGCCGTCACGCGGCGCTACACCCTCGGCGGCGCGGACCCGGCAGCGATCGAGCAACTCGGCCAGAGCGCGCGCGACCTCTTTGGCACGCTCGAGCACAACCTCGTCGCACCTGCGGAATCTCGTCTCTACGACGATACCGTCGTGTCGGTCTCGCTCGATCGCGCGGCGCTGCCGCTCTTCCGTCGCCTGCTGCGCCAGCGCGGAGAAGCTTTCCTCGAAGACATTGACGGCTGGATCACCGAGCATGAGAAGCTCGATTCGCCGAATACGACGCGCGCGGGCGTGACGATCCGGATGTTCGTCGACGACGAACACCATTCGCGGGAAAGCGATGCCGATCGCGAGAGCGCGTGATCAGCGTTTGCGACCGACCAAGGCGAGGAACTTGTCCTCGTCGAGGACCGTGAGGCCGAGTTCGGTCGCCTTTTTCAACTTGGATCCCGCGTCGTCGCCGGCGACGACGAAATCGGTCTTCTTCGACACGCTGCCCGCCACCTTGCCACCCAGGCCCCGCACGAGATCGCCGGCTTCGTCGCGCGACAACGACGACAGTTTTCCGGTCAAGACAAATGTCTTGCCGCTGACAGCGCTGTCGTTCACAGCAATCCGCTGCGATTCCGCCCAATTCACGCCGCTTGCGCGCAGCGCATCGATCACCTTCGCATTCCGCGGCTCGGCCATGAATGCCTGGATGTGCGCAGCGGTCACAGGCCCGACATCCGGCACTTTTTCGATCTCCTCTCCGCTGGATTCGCGGATCGTGTCCAGAGTCCGGAAGTAACCGGCCAGGGCATCGGCCGTTGCCTCGCCGACATCGCGAATTCCGAGCGCATACAGAAAACGGGATAGCGTCGTCTCCTTGCTGCGCTCGAGTGCCTGGACCAGCTTGGCCGCCGATTTTTCACCCATGCGATCCATGTCGGCGAGTTGCGCCGCCGAAAGCCGGTACAGGTCCGCCGGATTCTTGACGGTCCCGGCGTCGACGAGCTGATCGATCAGCTTACTGCCGAGGCCCTCGATATCGAGCGCACGTCGCGATGCGAAGTGCCGCAACGATTCCTTTAGCTGGGCCGGGCATACCAGCGCCCCGGTGCAGCGCGCGACGGCTTCGTCTTCTCCGCGTTCGACGTCTGAACCGCAGATCGGGCATTTCTGCGGTAGCTCGACCGGCACGGTCTTTGGTGGCCGCTTCTCCTGAATGACCCTGACGACTTCCGGGATCACATCGCCGGCGCGGCGCAGGACGATCGTGTCGCCGACGCGCACATCCTTGCGTTGCAGTTCATCGATGTTGTGCAGGGTCGCGTTGCTGACGGTGGCGCCACCGACGAATACGGGTTCGAGCCTCGCGACCGGCGTCAGCGCGCCGGTGCGGCCCACCTGCCATTCGATCGCGCGCACGCGCGTAGGCTCTTCCTCTGCCGGAAACTTGTGCGCAATCGACCAGCGTGGCGCGTGCGCGACGTAACCCAGTGCTTCCTGGCGGTCACGGGAATCGACCTTGTACACGACCCCGTCGATCTGGTACTTCAGCTTCGCCCGGCGCCTGCCGATGTCTTCGTAGTAGTCGAGCAGCCCATCCACGCCGCGCACGACGCGGGTCTCCGGAGAAGCGCGCAGGCCCCAACTGCGCAGTATTTCGAGCACTTCACTGTGGCGGGCGGGCAGATTCGCGCCCTCTACGACACCCGTGCCGTAGAAAAAGATCTCGAGCGGCCTTGCCGCAGTCAGGCGTGGATCCAGCTGGCGCAGGCTGCCCGCCGCCGCATTGCGCGGATTGACGAACGCCTTTTCGCCCTTCTCCGCTGCCCGCTTGTTGAGTTCCTGGAATCCGGCGATCGACATGAACACTTCGCCGCGGACTTCGAGCATTTCAGGCCAGGCTCGTCCGGACAGTCGCAAGGGCACGCTCTTGATCGTGCGGATGTTGTGCGTCACGTCTTCGCCGACGGTGCCGTCACCGCGCGTCGCGGCAATCGCGAGCATCCCGTCTCGGTAGCTCAGGCTGACCGCGAGCCCGTCGAGCTTCGGCTCGCAGCAGTATTCAATGTCGTCCTCCGTCTCCAGGCGCTCCCGTACGCGCCGGTCGAATGCCACGACATCCTCGCGCGAGAACGCATTGGACAGCGACAGCATCGGCTTGCGATGGCGAACTGCGGCGAACTCGGCGATCGGCGCTCCACCCACGCGCTGGGTCGGCGAATCCGGCACCACGAGTTCCGGGTGCTGTTCCTCTAGCGTGCGCAATTCCCGGACCAGGCGGTCGTACTCGGCGTCCGTGATCTCCGGATCGTCGAGCACGTGGTAACGGTGATTGTGGTGATCGATCGCGCTGCGCAGGCGCGCGACGCGCTGGCGCACCGTTGCGGATGCCGCTTTCATCAGCTGCGCCGAAGGCGCTTGTGCCGATGCTCGAAGTGCACCAGTTCTTCGCGAAGGTTCAGGATCCGCTGGGATGTCAGGGTGCTGCCTTGTTCGTCCTGCAACTGGCCCTTCATGCGTTCCGCGAGGTGCCGGCCCGCCGCGAGCATCAGGTCGAATGTCGCCGGCGCTTCCAGTGGTCCGGGCACGATGCCGAAGAGCGAAATACCCGGGAAGAACTGGTCGTCCATCGTGCCGATGTCGAACGAACCCGGCTCCATCATGCTGGCGACGTAGAACAGTGTCTTTCCGTCCTCGCGCTCGCGGTGAAAAATCGAGTAGCGGCCGAAGTGCAGGTTTTCGGCCTCCAGCGCCTCGCGCAGCAGGCGACCGTTCCAGCGGGCGTCGGGAGCGACGAGCCGCAGTGCCACGATGCGCTGTTGCGATGCCTCGGCAGTGTGCTGGTCGAATGGATCAGCTGTGGGCAGGGTCGAAGGCGAAGGTTCCTCGAGCGCCGGTTCGACACTTTCCTTCTCGAGCGGCTGCGTGCGTACCCACGGCGCCCGGTGATAGTCGTCCTGTTCCTCTTCCAGCGCCTCCGCATCCTGGAGCTCGACCACGGGTTCCCGCGCGACTTCAGGTTCCGGTGCCGGACCAAGATCGATGACCGGGAGCGAAATCGTCCCGGGATCCGGCGCATGTCTCCGGTCCTTGCCGACATAGGCCGACACGTCAACCTCGAAATCCTCCGGGATCTCGATGACCGGTGGCCGACGGGGCGCGCGCGTTCGCTCGATGGTCGGCACGTATGGCAATTCGGCTGGCGTTTCAAGGTTGGGCGCGGCTGCGCGTTGGGCGGACGATTCTTCAACCTGTGGCTCCGCGCGTTCGCGCGGCCAGTCGAGGCCCGTGTCCGCCAGCGCCCGGCCACGCGCTTTGCGTGTTTCCCACCACCACAGTCCCAGAATCAGGGCCAGGCCAGCGCCAAGCAGGATCCATCGCAATTCGGACACGGCTGACTCCCGGCCTAGCCGACCGCGGCCATCCGGACCGCCTCGTCGACATCCACGGCGACCAGTCGCGACACGCCGGGTTCGCCCATCGTCACTCCGATCAGGTGGCTCGCCAGTTCCATCGTGCTCTTGTTATGCGTGATGAAGACGAATTGCACGCGTTCGGACATGTCCCGGACGATGTCGCAGAAGCGCCCGACGTTGTTGTCATCCAGCGGCGCATCGACCTCGTCGAGCAGGCAGAACGGCGCCGGATTGAGCTCGAAAATCGAGAATACGAGCGCGACCGCAGTGAGCGCTTTCTCGCCGCCGGAGAGCTGGCTGATGTTGCTGTTGCGCTTCCCGGGCGGGCGCGCCATGACCGCGACGCCGGCCGTCAGCAAGTCATCGCCGACGAGTTCCAGATAGGCCGCGCCGCCGCCGAACAGTCGCGGGAATTTCTCCTTGAGGCCGCTGTTGATGCGATCGAAGGTGTCCTGGAACCGCGTGCGCGTTTCCCGGTCGATCTTGCGGATCGCCTGATCGAGCGTGTTGAGCGCGTCCGAAAGATCCGCGAACTGCCGGTCGAGATACTCCTTGCGCTCGGTCTGTTCTTTCAGTTCGTCGATTGACGCCAGGTTGACCGCACCCAGCTTCTCGATGCGGTCGTTGATATCCGCCAGCTGTTCGTCCCAGGCAATGACAGTCGCCTCCAGCGGCAATGCGCCGGTGACCAGTTCCAGGTCGAAACCCGTCGCGACAAACTGCTCGACGAGGGATTCTCGGCGCACGCGCGCCTCCTGCATCCCGAGGCTGATCTCAGCGAGCGCGGCGCGGGCGGATTCAACCTGCGTCTCCGCTTTCTGGCGCCCGATATCGAGCTCACGCACCTGCGCATCTGCCTCCTCGACTTGTCGGCGCGCGTCCGACAATTCGCGCTCGACGGCGATCCTTTGCGCCAGGAACTGCTGCAGCTGGACTTCAAGGTCCGCGAACGGCGCTTCGCCGTCCGCGAGCTGATGCTGCAGTTCCGCCTGCCGCGCTTCGAGCTGGGTCGACTGGTCGCTCGCACGCTCGAGGCTGGTGCGCAGTGTGGCGAGCGTCGAGCGCTGCGATTCCACGCGGATCGCGACCTGCTGTGCGGACACCACTTCTCCGGCATGACATTCGCGCGCCGCCCCCAGCTGCACGCGCAAGGACTCACGTTCGCCTTCCAGCGCCGGACGCTGCCGCTCCAGTTCCGCCGAGCGCGCTTCCGCCGAATCGAGTGTTTGCCGCGATGTCCTCAGGTCCGACTCGTCGCGCGCAAACCCGTCGTCTGCCTGCTCCAGCTCGGCGCCAATGCGCGCCAGCCGCTCGCCGGCCTGCTGGGTCCGCAGGCGAATGGCCTCGTGCGCGCCGCGCACGTTCACGAGATCGTGGTGCAGCCGGTTCACCGTCGTGTGCAGTTCGTCGCGCCGGCCATCGAGTTCGACGATGCGCGCCCGCGCTTCGACGAGCGAGCGATCGAGCGCCGCGACCGAGGCTTCATGCCCGGAAACCGCGGCCTGCAGGCGCCTGAGATCCTGTTCGCGGGCAATGACGCCGGCATGACCGGCCTCGCTCCGCGCGACCCGCAGCCATCTGCGACCCAACCAGACGCCGCCGCGGGTGATGACCGACTGTCCCACCTGCAGCGTCTGGCGCCGGGCAATCGCGTCAGCGACCGACTCCACCGCGATGATTCCGTCGAGCAGCTCGGCGACGACCGCGGGGCCGGTCACGCGCGCGAGCAGTGAATCGGCCGGCGCCCGATGCGCTCCGGAATCCACGGTCTCGGCTATGGTCACCTGGCCGCCGTCGAGATCGTCCGCGGCACGCGCGAGCGCATCCAGTCCGTCCACGCAGACCGCTTCGAGATAGCCGCCGAGCGCCGTTTCAA
>JANNKZ010000196.1:0-1664 GCA_031396515.1 Gammaproteobacteria bacterium | reverse complement strand
AGTGGCGCGGCGTGTACTATCGCGGCGAGAAGATCGGCTTCACCGTCAGCCAGGTGCTGCCCACCGACGACGGCTTCGAACTGCAGGAAGACGGCCGCCTGCAATTTTCGCTGCTGGGGGCGACCACTGCGGCGGTGCTCCGCACCACGGCGAAGGTCGATCAAGCCTTCGCGATCAAATCATTCGAGTTCTCGCTCGATCCCGGCACCGGACCGCTGACGATCAAGGGGCGGCTTGACGGCCTGCGGCTGGCGCTCGACATCACCACCGCCGCCGGCACGCGCAGCGAGGTGCGCGAGTTGTCGGAGCCCCCCGCGCTGATGCTCAGCCTCGGACGGCGCCTCGCGAGCGACGGCCTCGTCGCGGGCAAGCGCCAGGAGTTGATGATCTTCGACCCTGCGACACTGAAGAACGCGCCGGTCGAGGTCGACATCGGCGCGCGCGAGATGGTGGTCGCCGGCGGGCGTCCGCTGCCGGCCTTCAAGGTGCAGATGCAGTTCTCCGGCGTCGCCACCACGGCCTGGGTCACCGACACCGGTGAAATCGTCCGCGAAGAGAGTCCGATGGGCCTCATCACCGTCCGCGAATCGCAGGAGGAAGCGACGGCGCTGGCGGTCGACCACCGCATGCAGGTCGACATGCTCGCGGCCTCGGCGGTGGTGCCGGCGATGGACCGTGGCGTGCGGATCGACGACGCGCGCAGCGTGCTGCGCCTGCGGCTGCGGCTGGACGGCGCCGATCTGTCGAGCGCCGATCTGCAGGGGGCCGGGCAATCGATCGACGGCAGCGTGATCGAGCTCACCGATCCGCGGACGCTCCGGGCGGGCCCGGCCGACGCGGACCTGGCGCGTTACCTCGCATCCGAACCATTCATCGAAAGCGATGCCCCGGAGATCCGGGCCGAAGCCGACCGCATGGTGGGCTCGCTCACCGGGGTGCGAGCCCGAGCCGAGCGTCTGACGCGCGAGGTCAATTCGCTGCTCGAGAAAAAACCGACTTTCAGCCTGCCGTCAGCGCTCGAAGTGCTGCGCACCAGGGTCGGCGATTGCAACGAGCACACCGCGCTGTTCGTCGCGCTGGCGCGATCGATCGGCATTCCGGCGCGCATCAACGCCGGCCTCGTCTACGTGCACGGCGCGTTCTATTACCACGCGTGGCCCGAGGTCTACCTCGACGAGGGCAGCGGCCGCGGCTTGTGGCTGCCCGTCGACCCGACGCTCAACCAGTTCCCTGCGGATGCGACGCACCTGCGCCTCGCCCGCGGCGGGCTCGACAAGCAGACCGCGATCCTGCCGATGATCGGCCGGCTGCGGATGCGCGTGCTCGAGGTCGACGTCGAGCCCAACAGCACGCCGATCCTGGTCGGCCGCACCAACAGCGACGCGCGCCCGCTCGAGCTCGCACTGCCGCAGCGGCAGAACTGCGGATGTTGGGCCTCACCGTGCGGCGGAGGCGGCCGGTGATCGCCGTTACAAACCTGGTCAAGCGGTTCGGCAGCTTCACGGCCGTCAACGACGTGTCGATTGAGGTGGCGCCCGGGCAGATTCACGGCTTCCTCGGCCCGAACGGCGCCGGCAAGACTACGAGCATCCGGATGATCGCCGGGCTGCTGAAGCCCGATGCCGGCCGCATTCTGGTCAACGGCCACGACCTCGCCGTCGCGC
>JANNKZ010000124.1:0-6061 GCA_031396515.1 Gammaproteobacteria bacterium | reverse complement strand
GACCGGCCGGCCGCTCGCCCTGCTCGATTCGATCGAGATCACGACGCTGCGTACCGCGGCTGCGAGCGCGATTGCGGCGCGTTACCTCGCGTTGCCCGACGCCGGGACACTGCTGGTCTGCGGCTGCGGCAACCAAGGCCGGGCGCATTTGCGGGCACTCTTGCAGGTGCGACGCCTGCGGCGTGTGCTCGCCTACGACCGCAATCCGGCCCAGGTCCAGGCGTTCATCCGGGAAATGGCGCCGGAAAGCGGCCTCGACATCGAACCGGTCGAGAATCTCGCCGACACGTTTCCCAGCTGCGAGATCGCCGTCACCTGCACGCCGGCCCGCGAAGTACTGCTCTCGGCGGACGACATCCGCCCAGGCCAGTTCATCGCGGCGGTCGGCGCCGACAGCGAAGGCAAGCAGGAACTCGACCCCAGGCTGCTGCGCAGCTGCAAGGTCGTCGCGGACCTTGCCGAGCAGGCTGCGAAGATGGGCGAATTGCAGCATGCAATCGCTGCCAGGCTGATGGGCATTGGCGACCTGCATGCCGAGCTCGGCCAGCTCATTACGGGCGAACGCCCAGGCCGGACCTCGGACCAGCAGATCTTTGTGTTCGACAGCACCGGCACGGCGTTGCAGGATGTCGCAGCGGCGGCGCTGGTCTATGAACGGGCCATCGCGGTCCGCCGGGGCCGCGAGCTGTCGCTGGACGGAGGTCCGAATGCCCATGCTTGACTCCGACGTGCTTGCCTTCGCCATTGTTGCAGGGCTCATGACGATGTCACCGGGCGCCGACACGCTGCTGGTGGTACGCAATGTGCTGCGCGGCGGCCGTCGCGACGGCATGTTCACCGCGATCGGCATCTGCAGCGGCCTTTACGTGCATGCGCTGCTGTCGGCTTTGGGCGTGTCGGTCCTGCTGATGCATTCGACCACCGCCTTCACCGCGCTCAAGATCGCCGGCGCCTGCTATCTCGCGTGGCTCGGCCTGCAATCGTTGCGCTCCGCCGCGCGTGGCGCGACGCTGCCGTCCGGTGCAGCCGTCGCCACGACGCAGGTGCCGGCACTGCGCTCGTACCGCGAGGGCTTCCTGACCAACCTGCTCAATCCGAAGGTGATCGTGTTCTATCTCGCGCTGCTGCCGCAGTTCATCGGCGCCGATGATCCCGTGTTCCGCAAGTCGCTGCTGCTCGCCGCAATCCATGCGGTGGAAGGCATCGCCTGGTTCGCGATCGTGTCCCACCTGGTCGACCGCTCGCGCCGTTTCTTCCTGAAGCCGCTGCTGCGGCGCTGGATCGATGCCGCCTGCGGCACTTTCCTGGTCGCACTTGGCGTGCGGCTGGCGATGCAGCGCCAATGAAACGCAAGGCAAGGCGCAAGGTGAAGCGCCCGGCGCTGCGCTCGGCCCGCCAGGCGATCGAGCAGCTGCACCGGCGCGACATGAAGGCTTCGGCCTCCGGCGACTTCGTGGCGCTGCGCGCGCTCGTTGACGACGACGCGGTGATGCTCCCCCCGGGCGGCGCGCCGCAGCGTGGCGCCCTGGATTTCGACGCCGCATTCGAGCGCATGAACGCGGGCCCGAAAACGCACGAGGTCATCGAATACCGGCTCGACTTCGAGGAAGTGAAGGTCTTCGGCAACTATGCGGTCGAATGGGGCGCGATCCGCGGTGCGACGCGCGAGATTGCGACCGGCCGCGTGATCCAGTCCGAGTACCACGTCATGCGCATGCTGCGCCGGCAGCGCAACGGCAGCTGGAAAGTCTGGCGCTCGATCTGGACGCCGAGCGGGCCGTGATCATCACGCAGGTCGCGCTGGTCGTCCGCGACTACGACGAGGCGATCCGCTTTTTCACGCAGGCGCTCGGCTTCACGCTGGTCGAGGACACGCCGCGCGGCGACGGCAAGCGCTGGGTGCGCGTGGCGCCGCCGGGCGGCCCGGGCACCGAACTCCTGCTCGCCCAAGCGGCGACGCCAGCGCAACAGGATGCGGTCGGCAACCAGACCGGCGGGCGCGTCTTCCTGTTCCTGCGAACGGACGATTTCCAGCGCGCCTACGCCCGCATGAAATCCCACGGCGTGCGTTTCACCGAAGAGCCGCGCCACGAGGAGTACGGCATCGTCGTCGTATTCCTCGACCTGTACGGCAACAAGTGGGATCTCATCGGGCCGCAAGCGCCGTCATGAGAATGCCGGTCCTGTTCGTCGGGCACGGCAATCCGATGAACGCCATCGAGCACAACGAATTCCATCTCGGCTGGAAGTCGGTCGCTGCCCGCCTGCCGCGGCCGGACGCCGTGCTCTGCGTCTCGGCGCATTGGGAGACGGACGGTGCCTGGGTCACCTCGACCAATCGCCCCGAGACCATTCACGACTTCTACGGATTTCCGCAGGCGCTCTTCGACGTGCGATATCCGGCGCCCGGCGAGCCGAGGCTCGCCGGGCGCGTCGCGGAACTGGTGACGACCGAACGCGTGCGGCTCGATCCGGATCGCGGGCTCGATCACGGCGCCTGGAGCGTGCTGATTGCGATGTACCCGGAAGCCGACGTGCCGGTCGTGCAGCTCGGCATGGATACGCGGCAAATCGGCACCCACCACCTGGCGCTCGCGCGCCAGCTCGCACCGCTTCGCGACGAGAAGGTGCTCGTGCTCGCGAGCGGCAACATGGTCCACAACCTGCGGATGTTCAATTTCCGCGACCCGGCGCCACTGGCCTGGGCCGAGGAATGCGACCGCGAGCTGCGCGGGCACATTGCCGCGCGCGATCACGCGGCGCTAGCGGCCTGGCCGCGCCGGGATTCGCGCACCCAGCTCGCCGTTCCGACGCCCGAGCACTATGACCCGCTGCTCTATGCGATCGCGCTGCAAGCCCCGGAAGAGCAAGCGGAATTCTTCAATGTCCGGGTGACGAGCGCGATCTCGATGACCTCGGTGCTGATCGGGGGGCCCGCTTAGGGGTTAAGATCGGCGCCGATTCGACGACAAGCCGTCCATCGGCACAGGGGGGATATCAATGAATGCGAAGTTCCTGATTTCATGGGTCGTCATGATCGTCCTGTTCATGGCGGCAGGTTTTGCAGTGCACGCGACGTTGCTGCACGACGACTACGAGGCGACCGGCCTGATGCGCAGCGCAGCCGACCAAGAGCAGTTCTTCATGTGGATGATCCTCGCCCACGTGTTCCTCGCGGGCGCGTTCACCTGGATCTATTCGCGCGGCATGGAGAACCGGGCCTGGCTCGGCCAGGGACTGCGCTTCGGGCTCGCCGCCGCCTGCCTGACCGTCGTGCCTTACTACCTGATCTATTACAGCGTGCAGCCGCTGCCCGGCATGCTGGTCGCGAAGCAGATCGTGTTCGACACGATCGCGTACATGGTCATTGGCGCGGTGCTTGCGTTCCTGTACCGGAGCAAGACGGCCTGAGGCCGGGGCACGATGTCCGGCTATTCGGGCACGCCGCTGGCGGCGAAGCTGGGCATCAAGGCGGGCATGGCGGTGCGCGCCGCCAACGCTCCCGACGGCTATCGTGATTGGCTGGCGCCGCTGCCCGGCGGCGCCCGCATCGCTACCCGCGCCGGCAGCAAGGCGGATCTCGTGCATCACTTTTCGACCCGCCGCTCGGAACTCGGGAAGTCGCTCGCTGGCTACCGGCGGTCGCTGCCGGAGGACGCCGCTGTCTGGGTGTCGTGGCCGAAGAAGGCGGCACGCGTGCCGACCGACATCACCGAGGACACGATCCGCGAGCTCGCGCTGCCGCTCGGTTACGTGGACGTGAAGGTCTGCTCGGTCTCGGAGGTCTGGTCCGGATTGAAGCTGGTCGTGCGCAAGGAGCTGCGCCAGGGGAAGGCGCCATGAGCGAGGACAACTGGATCGACATCGGCGCGAGCGCGGAGCTCGCGGCGATGAGCGTGCAGGAAGTGCGGGCCGGAAAGCACCGTATCGCGCTCACCCATCGCGACGGCGAGTTTGGCGCGATCTCGGGCGTCTGCAACCACGTCGGCGGCCCGCTCGGCCGCGGCCGATTGGACGGCGACTTCGTCGTCTGTCCCTGGCATTACTACAAATTCCACTGGCAGACCGGCGAGGGCGAGCCCGGCTACGAAGCCGACCGTGTGCCCTCGCATGGCGTAAAGGTCGAGAACGGCCGTGTGCTCGTCACCGAGTCGCCGCTCACGAAGCGCGGACGCCTGCCGCACGCACCGCACCCGCTCGCGCGTACGCCTGCGCGCGAATCCGGCCCGATCCGCGTGCTCGGCATTTCGACGACCTCGATGACCGACGGCGAGCCGCGCTACAGCACGTCCGAGGACCTGCTGCTGCACGGGATCGCGACCGCACGCGAGAGCGAAGGCTGCGATTGCGACACGCAGGTCATCCGGCTGCGCGACTTGTCGTTCCGGCATTGCGAGGGCTTCTATTCGAAGTCCGCGCGTGCCTGCACCTGGCCCTGCTCGATCACCCAGATGGACAGCAAGGACCAGCTCGACCGCGTGTACGAGGGCGTCGTGCACTGGGCGGACGTCATCGTGATCGCGACGCCGATTCGCTGGGGCGGCGCGAGCAGCCTCTATTACAAGATGATCGAGCGCATGAACTGCATCCAGAACCAGGAGACGCTCGCGAGCCGTCACTTGATGCGCAACAAAGTGGTCTCACTCGTCATCACGGGCGGCCAGGACAACGTGCAGGCCGTCGCCGGCCAGATGCTGACGTTCTTCGCCGAGCTCGGCTGCCAGTTCCCGGCCTTCCCGTTCGTCGCTCACTCGCGCGGCTGGAGTGCGGAGGATATGGAGAACAACGAGCAATACGTCCGGGACTCGAAGTTCCTGCACGACGGCGCCACCGCCCTGGTCCGCCGTTCGGCCGACATGGCCCGCGTCATGATCGAATCCGCCCTCGGCAAGGACGTCCTGGTGCGCGGCGGCCGCAAGGGCCAGGAACTCGATACCCGCGCCCATCTTCCGGCAATATGATCCCGATTCACGCAGGAGGTGCCCCATGACCACGATTGCCGCACTCTGGTTGCCGATCCTGTTGTCGGCGGTCGCCGTTTTCATCGCGAGCTCGATCATCCACATGGCGCCGCTGTGGCACCGCAACGAATGCCCGGCTGTCCCCGACCAGGACCGCCTGATGGACGCGCTCCGGCCTTTCGGGCTGAAGCCCGGCGAGTACATGGTGCCGCGCGCCGCCAGCATGAAGGACTGCAAGAACCCCGAATTCATCGCGAAGATGAAACGCGGCCCGGTCCTGTGGATGACCGTGATGCCGAGCCAGGAAATGTCGATGGCGAAGCCGCTGGTCCAGTGGTTCATCTACACGCTGGTCGTCGGCGTTCTTGCGGCCTATGTCGTCAGCCGCACGCTCGACCCGGACGCGCCCTACCTCGAAGTCTTCCGCGTCGCCGGCACGACCGCGTTCATCGCCTATGCGGTCGGCCTCTGGCAGCAATCGATCTGGTACAACCGCCCGTGGTCCACGACCGCCAAGCTCACGCTGGACGGCCTTATCTATGCGTTGCTGACCGGCGGCGTGTTCGGCTGGCTCTGGACCGCGTGAGCATCGAGTTCACGTTTCGCGTCCTGCCCGGGCATCTGCAGCTCGACTGCAAGGGCGTGTTCGCGCAGGGGGACGCGCTGACGGTTTATACGAAGGCATTCGCGATCGCGGCCGAGCACGGACGGGAACGGGTGCTGATCGACGCGCGCGGCGTCCGGCCCCCGGAGCCGACGTTGATGCAACGCTACGACCAGGCGGTCCACGTCGCCGGCATGCACCTGCGGCAGGTTCCCCGCGTGCGTCTCGCGGTACTCGGCGACGAGCCGGTCATCCATCCGCATCGCTTCGGCGAGATCGTCGCGACCAATCGTGGCGCCAACGTCAAGGTCTTCACCGACGAGCAAATGGCGCTCGACTGGCTGCTCGCGAGGCCGAAATCCGGCTGACAGCCCGGCAGGCTTCCCAAGCCCCGGGGGTTGTGCGAGACTCAAAAATCGCGGGGGGAACCGGATGAAATGCCTGTATTACGTTGCGCCGGAACTCGAAAGCACCTCGCGTGTTTCCGATGACCTGC
>JANNKZ010000088.1:0-2530 GCA_031396515.1 Gammaproteobacteria bacterium | reverse complement strand
GCCCCTGTCCTTGAGCCGGAGCCCACGCCGGTGACGGTGCTGCCAAAACCGCCGGAGCCTGAACCAACGGTGGTCGTGCCGAAGCTGGGACCGCTCGGCATCTACACACCCGACGCGTATCCGGAGCCGGAAATCCTGATTCCCGTCGTCCCCTCTGACGACAAGGGCACGACATCCATTGTCGAAAACGCTGGGAGCGAGACGGCGGGCAGCGGACCCGTTGTCGATTACGTGCCGCCTGTACTTCGCACGCGTGCTGCGAACGTGGCCGCCGCCATCAACTCCTGCTACCCGGCCGCGTCGCGGCGAATGGGCGAAGAGGGCACGGTTGTTGCCTTGGTTACGATCGGCGCTACCGGGCAGGCCGTGAACTGGAGCGTCGCGCAGAGCTCGGGATTTGCCCGGCTCGACGCGGCGATCGCCTGCGTGCTGCGGAAACTGGAATTCGTCGCCGGTCGCAGGGATGGTCAGGCAGTTTCCGCGGAGGCGCGTCTGCCGATCGTGTTCCGGCTGGGCTGACCGCGGTCCGCCCGGAACGGCCTTTGCTATGCTGAAGCGGTCACGGACGCAAGGCCGGCAGGCCGTCCGCTTGCAGTCGAAACGGCCAACCGCTAAGGTGGCAAAAGCCGGAACCGTGGCGCGCCGGTGGGCGCGCAGACAATAATTTGGCGGGGCCGCAGCGCGATTTGGCGACTGCGACCGGCACGAATCGAGGGGTTGGAAAAGTCGCGTATGGCGAATACCTATTCGGCGGGGGGCTCACGCACAACGGCCGTTTTCGTCGGCATCATCGTGCTGCACATCGGTTTCTTCTGGGCGCTGAAGGAAGGTCTCGTGAGAGGCGCCATGCAGGTGGTCCAGGATTTCTCGATCATGGACCTGCCGCCGCCGCCGCCGCCGCCGGAGAATCTGGACGAGCCGCCGCCGCCGCCGCCGGTGGACGTGCCGCCGCCAACTGTGCCGCCTCCGCTGATCGACCTGCCGGCATTCGACGGCCCGACCACCGCGATCACCGCGCGCGTCGTGGAGCAGGCGCCGCGTACCCAGACTCAGGCGCCCCCCAGGCAAGTAGCGATCACCCCGCCGCGCATCAAGGCGCGCGGTGACCGCATTGCGGCCGCCATCAACGCTTGTTATCCGTCGGCCTCTCGCCGCTTGAGCGAAGAGGGCCGCGTGATGCTGACCATCACCATCGATGCCACCGGCAAGGCCGGCGCGATGTCCGTCAGCCAGAGCAGTGGATTTGAACGTCTCGACGGGGCCGCGGAATGCGTGATTCGCCGGCTGCCGTTCGATCCTGGAAAGCGGGATGGCCAGGCGGTCGAAGCAGTGGCGACACTGCCCATCGTTTTCAAGCTGGAGTGACGCAGCAAGAATCGTCAGGGACCGGGAGCCGCGGGGCCGCGATGAATGGCCCCGGATTTCCGGAAAATATTTTCTGTTAAAGGAACTGCAGCATGGCAGCTGAAACCGGTGTGACCGATAACCCGTATGGCATCGAGGCGCTCTGGAACACGAGTGACTATGTCGGCAAGGGCGTGTTCGTCATCCTCATCGTGATGTCGCTCTGGTCATGGCTCGTCATGATCAACAAGTGGTTGGACCAGCGCTCGCTCCGCAAGGCGGCGGCCGAGGCCGAGAAGAGTTTCTGGACCGCCGGTTCGGTGCAGGAAGGCATCGCCAAGCTGAAGGGCAAGGCGAATCCGTTCCGCGACATCGCCCAGGACGGGCTCATGGCGGTCGAACATCACCGCAAGAGCACGGCGCGCGACGTGACCAGCAACATCGAGCTTGCCGACTGGGTGCAGACCCACATCGACAAGCGCACGACGATGCTGCAGTCCAGCCTGCAGAGCGGCATGGTCGTGCTCGCCTCGGTCGGCGCGACCTCGCCGTTCGTCGGCCTGTTTGGCACGGTATGGGGTATCTACAACGCGCTGATCAGCATCTCGATTGCCGGCCAGGCGTCCCTTGACAAGGTCGCGGGTCCGATCGGTGAGGCACTGATCATGACGGCGATGGGCCTCGCGGTCGCGGTGCCGGCGGTGCTCGGCTTCAACGGCTTGCAGCGTGGCAACAAGGGACTGATGGAGCGCGCCAACTACTTTGCGCACGACGTCCAAGCCGCGCTGCTCGCCGGCTCGCGCGTCGCCGGGAAGTAATCGATGGCCATTGCTGTCGGCAAGGACGAGAACGACCCGATGGTCGAGCCCAACGTGATTCCACTCGTGGACGTCATGCTGGTGCTGCTGATCATCATGATCATCACCGTCCCGGTCATGACCCAGGCGGTCAAGATCGACCTGCCGAAGGAAGTGAACCGGCCGACCGATACCAAACCGGAGAACATCAACCTCTCGATCGACTTCGACGGCTCGGTGTACTGGAACGAGAACGGCGTGAACCGCAGCGACCTGCTCGACTACGTGCTTCAGGAGGCGGTAAAGGATCCGCAGCCGGAAGTGCACATCCGGGCCGACAAGCGCGCCCGCTACGAGCACGTCTCGGACACGCTGGCCGTCCTGCAGCG
>JANNKZ010000071.1:0-6514 GCA_031396515.1 Gammaproteobacteria bacterium | reverse complement strand
GACCGGCGACCTCCGGCCGCTGCGTGCCGGCATGCGCGGCGACGACGTGCGCTGGCTGCGCCAGGGACTCGAACAGCTGAGCGGCCAGCCCGTTTCCGATAGCTCCGGCGACCTGTTCGACTCGGAGCTCGAGCGACTGGTCGAGGACTTCCAGCGCAGCCGCCGCCTGGCGGTGGACGGCGTCGCGGGACTGCAGACGCTGCTCGTACTGGATGCGGCGCTCGGCGCGCCCGGCACGCCGACGCTCGCGGGCGGGCCGCGCGAGTCGGGCGCATGAGTTTCATCCTCGACGCGCTGCGCAAATCCGAGATCGAGCGCCAGCGCCATAGCGGCCCGAGCATCGCCGACATTCCGGTCGCGCGCGACGACCGGCGCCTGCCGGTCGCGCTGGTCGCGATCGGCGTGCTGCTCGCGGTGAATGTCGGCGTGCTGCTGTTCTTCCTGCTGCGTGACGGCGGCGCGGCGGAACCGGTGGCGGCAGCGCCCCTGGCGGCGACGAACGCGCCGGCCGTCGCACCGGCGCCCGCGACGCCCAACCCGTCGGCGGTTCCGCCCATGTCACAGCCCGCGCCGGTACCCGACGAAAACGAATATTTCGGCAGCGGACTGGAAGCGGGCTCCGAGATCTATGCGCCGGCCGTGCCCGACGCGACGCTCGCGCCGGGTGCGCCGGATCCGACGCTCCTGCCCGATGCGCCGACGACGGTAACGCCTGGCAGCGTCACCTACGGCAACGCGCCGCCGCAACAGAACCTGCCCACCGACCCGGGCGTCAGTCTGCCGCCGCTCGCGATCGACCTGCACATCTTCACCGACAACGCGGCCAAGCGCGCCGTGTTCATCAACGGACGGCGCTACACGCAGGGAGCGACCATCGCCGAAGGACCGACGGTCGAGGAGATCACGAGCGACGGTGCCGTGCTCAACTACCGCGGCCGCCGATTCCTGTTGCCGCGGCAATAGCTCCGGTCCCATTCATGCCTGACCTCGCCGAGCCCGCCCTGGCGCTTCGCGGCACCGAGCTTGCGGCTGCGCTGCGCACCGGCATCCACCGACTGATCTCGCGCGAAGAGCTGATCAACAAGATCAACGTGTTCCCGGTTCCGGACGGCGACACGGGCACGAATCTGGCGCTGACGCTCCAGGCCGTGCTGGCGGCACTGCGCGCCACGCCGGATGCGCATGCCGGTCACACGCTGACGCGCGTCGCTGACGCCGCGCTCGACGGCGCGCGCGGCAACTCCGGCGCGATCCTCGCGCAGTTCCTGCTGGGCGTCGGCGACCGCGCCGGGAATCTCGCCGAGATCGACGCCCGCGGTTTTGCGGATGCGGTCAGCGGCGGCGCGGCCTATGCCCGCGAATCCCTGGCGGAACCGCGCGAGGGTACGATCCTCTCGGTGCTGACGGCATTCGCGGCGGCCTGCGAGCGCGCGGTCGCAGCAGGCGTTTCTGACTTCCGCGCGCTCTTTCGCGAGGCACTCGTCGCTGCGCGCCGCTCGCTCGAGGCGACCCGCGACCAGCTCGAGGTGCTGCGCAAGGCCAATGTCGTGGATGCGGGCGCGCTCGGCTTCGTCGAACTTGTCGCCGGCATGGCGGATTACCTCGACACCGGCATCGTTCCCGAGGACGACGGCGATATCGAATTGCTGCGCGGCGAGGATGCCGCCGCGGGTTCGCAGCAGAACCTCGAGCATCGTTACTGCACCGAGTGCATGGTCATCGGCGACGACATCGACCGCCGCCACCTGCGCGAAGAGGCGTCCCAGCTCGGCTCGAGCCTGGTGGTCGCAGGCACGCAGAAAAAATTGCGCCTGCACCTGCACCTGAACGAGCCGGCGAAACTGTTCGAGCTCGCCGCGCGCTACGGCACGGTCAGCGGCGAGAAGGCCGACGACATGCAGCGGCAGCAGGAGATGGCGCACCACGATGCCGGTCGCCGGGTCGCGGTGGTCATCGATTCAGCAGCCGACCTGCCGGAGCCGGTGCTCGAGGCGCTCGACATCCACGTGGTACCGGTGCGCCTGCACTTCGGCAACCAGAGTTACCTCGACAAGATCGGCATGACGCCCGAGCAGTTCTATCGCGAGCTCGCGGTAAACCCGCAGCACCCGAAGACCTCGCAGCCGCCGCCCGGGGATTTCCGGCGCGCCTTCGAGTTCCTCGGCTCGCATTACCGCGCCGTGGTCTATGTCGGCCTCACCGCGCGCGTCAGCGGCACCTTCCAGAGCGGCGAGACGGCGGCTTCGCGCGCGCGCACGAACGCACGCATTCTCACGGTGGATTCCGGCACGGCGGCGCTCGGCCAAGGGCTGATCGCGATGCGCGCGGCGGAAGTCGCGGCAGCTGGCGGCGACGCGGAAGCCGTGCGGCAGGCGGCGCTCGATTCGCGCGCGCGCACGCGTACCTGGGGCTGCCTGGTGACGCTCGAGTTTTCGGTGCGCGGCGGGCGCGTGCCGCGCTTCGTCAAGACGCTGTCGGATGTCTTCCGCGTCACGCCGATCCTCGCGATCGGCAAGGACGGCAACCTCGGCATGGGAGGCGTGCTGTTCGGCCGGCGCGATCCGTACCGCAAATTCGGCGAATTCGTGCGGCGCCGGCTCGCCGCGGACCGGCGCTGGCGGGTCGGCATCGCCCACGCAAACGTGCCGGAAGGCGCCGAGGCCGTGCGCGCCGCGATCGCGGAAGCGCTGCCGGGCGCCGAGTTCCTGCCGGTCATGCCGCTCGGTACGGCGCTCGGCGTGCACGCAGGACCGGGCTGCGTTGTGGTCGCCGTGCAGGAACTCGATCCGGCCTAGACTTTTTTCTTGCGTCGCCAGTACCAGAGCATGCCGTAGGCGGCGAGATTCACCGCGATCACGAACCCGCCGATCAGGAACTGGGTGTTGCGCGTCAGCCCGTCGGGATAGAGGAACGACGTCAGGTAGTGCTCGATGAATCCGCCGGAATAGCCGGCCTCACCGCCCCGCATGCGCAGCCAGTTCTCGAACGGCGTCAGCGGACAGATCGCGCCCGAAAATTCGATCCAGATGCCCCAGGCGACGACCGGCAAGTGCGCCCAGATCAGCTTCGGTCGCCAGGCGACCAGCCAGCCGCCGAGCACGACAAAGATCACGAACAGCAGGTGCAGGATCAGCACCGTGTCCGCGAGCACGCGCCAGATCATTCGGGCGCCCCCTGCCGGGCGGCTCAGGCCTCGAGGATGAACGTCACCCGCAGGCGGACCCGGTAGCCCGTGATCTTGTTGTTCTCGATCGTGACTTCCTGGTCAGCGACCCAGGCCGAAGCGAGGTTCTTGAGCGTCTTGCCGGCGCGCTTGACGCCTCTTTCGATCGCATCATCGAAGCTCTTGGTGGAGGTTGCGGTGATCTCGCTGACTTTGGCGATTGGCATGGTTCTTTTCCTTACATGAAGTCGTACAGCGCCCCGGCCTCGATGATAGCGCGCCGTGGCCCGGGGTGGGACCGCTATCATGGGGACCTGCACCGGGAGGTTTCATGTTCCGCAAGCTACGCAATGCGCTGTTGCGCGGTCTCGTCGTCGTGCTGCCGATCGGCCTCACGCTGTGGCTCCTCTGGTGGCTCGGCACGGGCACCGAATCCCTGCTCCGGGAGGTGATCCTGCTGGTCGTGCCGCCCGAGCATTACCAGCCCGGCATGGGCATCGTCGCCGCGGTGCTCCTGCTGCTCGCGGCCGGGACGCTGGTCAACGCCTACATCGTCCGCCGCGGGATCGCGCGCTGGGAGCGCTTTCTCGACCGCATCCCGGTGGTCAAGACGATCTATGGCGCGGCGCGGGACTTCGCGAAGCTGCTGCCGGCCGGCGGCAAGCGCCGCGACCTCAAGCGCGTCGTGCTCGCGCGCTTCGGGGAGGCCCGGATCATCGGCTTCGTCACGCAGGACGACGCGTCGGAACTCGGCATCGTCGGGGCGAAGGAAGACCTGGTGGCGGTGTATTTCCCGATGAGCTACCAGATCGGCGGCTACACCGCGCTGCTGCCGCGTGCCAACGTCGAGCCGCTCGATCTTTCGGTCGAATCTGCCATGCGCATGGTGCTGACCGGCGGTCTATCCGGCGGCCCCGGACACTAAAGGGGACGCACCCCTTTGCGCCAGCCGCCTGCCGGGCTGGCTCCGGATAGTCACTTCTTGTCGATCTTGGTGAGCTTCGAGCCCTCGAAGGTCAGGTTGTACATCAGGCCCTTGTTCGAAAAGATGAAGCCGATGATCGGCTTCTTCGACGTTTCGGTGTCGACCTGGCCGCCGGCGCCGAGCGTCGCGAGCGCCACGCTGCCGTCCACGCCCGCCTTCCAGCCGTCGCTCTTCCGGAACTTGTCGAGTTCCTTCTGGTTCATGAACAGGATCACCTGGCTCTTCTGCTGCAGCCCGAGCTGGAAGCCGATCGAGCCTGCTGCGAGCGCGTAATAACCGACCGTCTTGCCGCCGACGATCAGCGCGCCCTCGCCGTATTCGCCGCCGATGCCGATCCCGCCCTTGGTCACTTTCGGGAACACCAGCATCCCCGACGCGCGGCCCGCGAGCTCCTTCGCGGCGCTCGAGTGCTTGTAGAGCGCTTCGGTCGCCTCGCGCACCTGGGCGTCGAGTTCCTCGCGGGACGCTGCACCTGCGGGTGCGGCGACGAGCATGACAACCGCGGCTGCGGCAATGGTCTGGAGGAAACGGTTCATCGAAATCTCCTGCGATGGGGTTGACTCAAATTCTAGCTAGGTCGGGATGCGCCATTTTTTTTGCCGGTCGCCGGACGGATGGCGAGCGAGCGAATTTTCTGATTCTTATCTTCTGAGCTCGCGAGCCAGTCCGGCAGGCGACCGAGCAAAAAATGGGATGCGTCCCCATTTCTGCTGAAGGGGTGCGTCCCCTTTCTCAGGCGAAGGCGGCGCGCGGGCGGTTCTGCGAGTAGACGAGTTCGACGTGACGAATGCCGGAGGTGCAGCGCGCGACGCGCTTGACCGCCTGCACGAGCCGCAGCAGCAGGTTGTACTTCGACCGCGGACCGCCGACGGCATACGCCTCGGCCACGACCAGGTGCAGCACGGTGATGCGCTCGAAGCTGTCGCGCACGTAGAGGATCAGCCCGACCGGACGCATCACCTTGCCGTCGCGCTCGACGGCGAACAGGCATTGCGCATCGGAGGGCCCGGCGACGCGCACACGCAACGCACCGCCGTCGGAAACGATCTCCGGCGGACCGTAGCGGTCGATCGCGGTGACAATGCCATGGCGTACGCGGTGCTGGCGCCCGTTAAAGAACAGCAGCGCCTCGAGCTGGTGATGGTGCTCGGCCGGCAAACTCGAAACGAATGCGATCTGTCGTGTAATGCCAGTGACTCCTGGGCTGCCAACCCACTCCCCCGAACAGGCCGGGCCACCTTACTTGGGCTTTTGGCCTGCTGTCGAGATTCACATAATTCCGTGAAACTCGAAAAATCAGATCCAACTGTGGCGCAGGAACAACGCCAAAACCTCCCCGCCACACCCTGCGGAGGCCCATTTTTGCAAGTCACGGAGCACGTGGGGTTTTTCGAACTGCGTCACATGGCCCAAGCCTGAAATTTGACCTGTGTCTCGTTCGCCACGACGCGTTTTGTCAAAGATTGCCAATGCCCGTCCGTCCCAGGCGCCCGAGCCTGTGACGGGGCGTTTTTGCGCGAGTAAACGATGTCCGGAGCGATCGAAAAAGTGTCGGACGAAGAAGATACGGTCAATATCGACTACACCGATTTGCAGCCCGGCGACGACGCGCCGGATGCCGATCTCGCCCAGGCGAAGGCGCAATTCGCGCAGCCGGCGCACGCCGTGCAGACGGCGCGTCCGTCGAGCGCCAACGTCATCGTTCTCTCCGCCGATCCCGTGCTGATCGACCTCCTGCGCGATTCGCTCGCCGGCACGCATCGCGTCTGGCGCGCCGACGACGCCGCGCATGCCGCCGACCTGATGGTCGCCGCCGGCAATGCGGCGCTCCTGCTCGACTCCGCACTCGCGGACGCGAAGGTCAAAGACCTGGTCATCCAGATCAACAAGCAGTTCCCGGACTTGCCGATCATCGTCGCCGGCAACCG
This sequence comes from Gammaproteobacteria bacterium, assembly GCA_031396515.1. Classification (GTDB taxonomy): domain Bacteria; phylum Pseudomonadota; class Gammaproteobacteria; order Steroidobacterales; family Steroidobacteraceae; genus SCUD01. Next base: position 438 of record JANNKZ010000071.1, on the reverse strand, counting down.
TGACGACGAGGCGACGCTCGGACCGCTGATCTCGGAGGGCACGGTCTTCCGTTTCCTGCACAAGCCCGCCTCGGCCGAACGCATCCGCAATTTCGTGGACGCCACGCAACGTCGGCCGCAGCAGGCGGGCGTCGGCGCCACGCCGCGCAGCGCCGCCGCGCTCGCCGCGGCGATGACCGCCAGCACCGCCGAACATCCCAAGCTCACGCTCCCGACCATCAAGGTGGATCACGCCTGGGTGCGCCGCTGGTCGCGCCGCAGCCTGCTGCTCGTCCCCATCCTGATCGCCGCCTGGCTGATCGTCGTCTGGAAGCCCTGGGAGAAACTCGAGTCGCTCTTCCCGGACGAACCCGCTCCGATTGCCGCCACCGACGCCGGCGACAACCCGAGGGTCCTGCAGCTGCTCGACACCGCAGCACTCGCGTTGTCGCAGCACCG